>QBMC01000114.1 GCA_003242035.1 Nodosilinea foveolarum
CTAACAAAACGCTACCTATTGAGTATCCTGCCTTTTAGAGTATGCGTTTGCCCTGAACTGTCACGCCGCTTTCTTCTGAATCGGCACTCGATCCTACATAATGTCGAAACTATACGTAAGCAACGTCAGCAAAATGCTCATGATGGTTTCTTTGATTCGTCGATCTCGTCGCGGCTTCCTCATTAGATTTGGCCAGTACGCCGGACTCTTTGCGCTGTGCCTCACGCTGGCCGTGAGCTGTCGCGGTGGCGGCGGTTCGCAAACGGTAGCGGATTTGGGGACGGGCGATCGCGTCTCTATTGGCACCACGCTCAGCGCCGGTAGCCTCGACCCGGCTGACGCTTACGAAACCTTTCCTGGCATTTTGCTGTATAACCTGGGCGATCGCCTCTACACCTACACCCCCGGCACCACCGACCTTGTCCCCCAGCTCGCGACCGCACTACCGACCATTTCAGCCGACGGCCTCACCTACAGCATTCCGCTACGTGACGACGTTACCCTTCACGACGGCACCCCCTTCGACGCGGAAGTCATGGCCTTCTCCCTGAAGCGCTTCATCGAAAACGGCGGTCGCCCTGCCGACTTGCTCTCTAGCAAAGTAGAAGAAGTCAGCGCCGCGTCCCCCACCGAACTCGTCATCCAGCTCAAAGCACCCGTCGCCTCTTTCACCTCACTACTCACCTTCTCTGGCCTCACACCCATTTCTCCCCAGGAATACGAAATTGGCCCTGGCAACTTCAAGCCCAGCGTCTTCATTGGCTCCGGCCCCTACAAGCTCAGTGAATACAGCAGCAGCGTTATCCGCCTCGATGCTAACGAGGACTACTGGGGCGAAAAACCGGCCAATGACGGCATCGACATTCAAATTTTCACTAGCGCGGCCAACCTCTACAACTCGTTCGTCTCTGGCAGCTTGGACGTAGCCTACCAAACGCTCGATCCCGACCAAATCTCTAAGCTAGAAGCTGACGCCGCGAGCAACAACTGGACGGTAATTGAAGCGGGTGCAACCGTTGTAGATTATCTGGCGCTTAACCAAAAAATTGCGCCCTTCGATAATCTAAACGCCCGTAAAGCCGTTGCAGCTATGATGGATCGGCCTTTGATTGTGAGTCGCGCCTTCAAAGACCAAGCAGACCCGCTTTATAGCCTCATCCCTGCCTCTTTTTCAGAGGTCTACGAACCCGTCTTTAAAGCGTCTTACGGTGATGGCAACTACGACGAAGCCAAAAAATATCTTACCGCCGCAGGCTTTAGCGAATCGAAGCCGATGGCCTTCGAGATTTGGTATCCGTCCTCTTCTACGCCGCGCTCTATTGCCGCGCAAACTATCAAGCAGTCTATTGAGCAAAAACTACCTGGCTTGGTAACCGTCACAGTTAACACTGCTGAGTCGGCGACTCTATGGGGCAACGTTGCCGATGGCGTTTATCCCAGCGTGCTTTCTAACTGGTACGCCGACTACTTCGATCCCGAAAACTTTGTGCAGCCCTTCCTCTCCTGCGAAACCGGCTCCGAGGCCACCCTGTGCGAATCGGGCGAAAGTCAGAGCGGCGGCTCCTTTTACTACAGCGACAAAGCCAATGAGCTAATCGCTCAGCAAAATGCCGAATCCGATCCGGCTAAACGCAACGAAATCTTTAAGCAGCTACAAGAACTGATGGCTGAAGATGTGCCTTACATTCCACTGTGGCAAACCAAAGACTACGTCTTTACAACTGCCAACGTCAGCGCCGTCGCGATTCAGCCCAACCAGCAGTTGCTAATGTGGCAGATTGAGAAATAAAGCGTTCGGATTGTTCCCTTCCCCTATCCCCCCTGCCAGCTAAAACCATGTCTCGTGCCAGCTCTCTTCGGCTCTACATTACTTCCCGAATTCTGCTAGCGCCGCTAATGGTTTGGCTAGCCACCACTATCGTCTTTATCCTGATTCAGGCGGCTCCTGGCGACGTTGTAGATGTCAAACTCGGCCCCAATGCCCCCGAAGCGCTCAAAGACAGTATGCGCGTTCAAATGGGACTCGATCAGCCGATGTACATTCAGTACTTCCGCTACCTCAACCAGCTCCTCCATTTCGACTTAGGCTCTTCCTCCTACACCCAAGGCCAGCCCATTACTCAGGTGATTGGCGAATTTTTCCCGGCTACGGTAGAACTTACGGTATGCGGCATGATTATTGCTGCCCTGGTCGGTCTGACGGTAGGATCTATCGCGGCCTCCCGTCCTAATACCCCCATTGACACTGGCAGCAGACTTTTCGGCATTATTACCTACGCGCTGCCGATGTACTGGTTCGGCATGATTTTGCAGCTACTGTTTGCGGTCAAGCTGGGGTGGTTTCCGCAGGGCACTCGCTTTCCGCTCACTCAAACGGCACCGACTGGCCCGACTGGGCTATACGTGCTAGATAGCCTCTTGCATCTCAATTTCGCTCAGTTCTTTACCTCTGTGCACCATTTGGCGCTGCCTAGCCTGACGCTGGGCTTGTTGATCAGCGGCGTATTCGAACGCATCGTCCGGGTCAATCTGCGCCAAACGCTTAAATCTGACTATGTGGAAGCTGCCAGGGCTAGAGGCATCTCTGAATTTCGTATCCTTACGGCTCATGCGCTTAAAAACGCCATGATTCCAGTAATTACCATTTTGGGCCTGACCTTTGCGGCTATGCTCGGCGGCGCAGTCCTCACCGAAGTGACGTTCGACTGGCCGGGTCTGGGCAACCGGCTGTATATTGCTATTTCTCAGCGCGACGCTGATATGGTGCAAGGGCTGATGGTCTTTTTTGCCACTATTGTCGTGGTAGTGAGTATCCTAATTGATATCCTCAACGCCTACGTCGATCCGCGCATCCGTTACTAGCCTAATATCAAGAGGTTGACTAAGACGTTCACTTCAAAGACAAGTCATCTATTCAATTAGGTTCTTAAAGTCCTCAATTCTAGACAATTACTGTGTCTCATCACACCCTTTTCGAAATTGCATTTGCTGACGAGTACAGGTTGGGTGTCGGTTCTATCGCACTGCTGGCGCTTCGGCGTTTTTGTCGGCGACTTCTCAAACAAGTGGGCCAGGTAAGCGTAGGCTTGCTATCGCTGTTTTTGATAGTGAGCATCGCCACTCATAGCGCCGCGCCCCCTGAAGCGACACCGACTGAAACCACGTCAATGTCGATGCCACATCGCCTGTCAAATCAGCCGGTGAACCCGTCATCAGATCCCGCATTTAGCCCAAACCGCCGCCTCAGCGATCAGCCGTCTACCGCACTTCCGGCTAAGGGTAAACCTTTTCAAGTGCTACGGCCTAAAATGACTTACCACCGCCTTACTACGTCGCGGTTTTCTATTCCATTGAATAATTCTCAAGCGGTTGCTGACCGGTCCGAAAGCGAATAGCTAACTCCTTGTAGAGCGTGCTTTCAAGTTGTTATCGTAAACAACCGTAGGACGTTCTATATATAGGAAAGAATGAATGAATAGAGGTCATAAGGAAGGTGAGCAAAGTTATAGTGTTGCTAACGCCTACTTATCTACGTATAACCGCTGGGGTGTCCTATTAGGATCTACGGCGATTGCTCGTACTTAATATTCTGTTCTAATATTTTATTTATCTCGTATGGCGATCATTTCTCGAAGATCACTGCTTTTGGTTTTGCTAATAGGCAGCTTGCTACTGGCCATGACTAGCTATAGTCCGGCGGTAACGCTGCGGGGCGATTGCTGGTTAGCCATTGACGATTTGACGGGTAGTGTTCAGTTCATCACTGGCGAACAGCGCCGCGCCGCGCGAAAGGGCGATCGCCTATCCAGCGTCGGCGATACTTTGATTACCAGCGCCGATGCCTCAGCCCGACTCACGGTTGACGAAGCAATTGCCTCCGTCACGATGGCTCAAAACAGTCATCTACGCATTCAATCGCTGTCGATTACTCAAAACGGGGGCCGCGTGACCGAACTAGCGGTGGTTCGCGGACAGGTACGGCTGAGAGTAAGACCTTTTACCAATCCTGAAAGTCGCCTAGAAATCTATACCCCCGTCGGCATTAGCGGCGTTCGGGGCACCGACTTTGGCGTCACGGTGCAGCCGGATGGACAAACCGCCATCGTCACCGAAACCGGCAGCGTCACGGCCACTGCTCAAGGCAAAACGGTTCTGGTAGAGGCCGGTCTTCAGTCCATCATCCGCCCCGGTGAACCGCCCACCTTAGCCGCCGCATTTCGCGACGATCCTACCCTGAAAATAGAAGCACTCGAAGCGGTCTCTCGATCTACCGCCAGAATGGTGGGGTCTACAAATCTGGCTAATCTCGTCAAAGTTAATGGCGAAACGCAAAGCTTTGACGAGGCAGGTCGATTTGATTTTGAGGTGTCGATTCCGCGCGATCGCCGCATTCAAGCCGAGGTAATTACACCGCTGGGCACTCAGCAGGAGTATCAACTGATAGTGCCCTGATGATGCGGATGCGCCTGAGACGACTCAAGCGACTGAATCGTCTCGCGCCCGGACTACTAGCGAACTCAGTGGGACAAACATATTGTCGCCATCAAGATAGACGATAAATCAGTGAGTGCAAAGCCGATGGTGTTGCTGTGGAGCAGCCTAAATTCATGGTTAAAGTCGAATAACTGCTAACTATCCGAGCTTTGACAGAAGTCTGAGGTTTTTCATATTTAGCAGTTTGATGACGCTTCTTTGGGTGTCTACTGCTAGTAGCTTGCGGTCGGTGAGTTTGCCTAAAATTTTGGGGACTTCTGAAAGCTTGACATCGGCTACTTCGGAAAGGTCTTTGGCTGGGATATTGAAGATCTCTATCGTGTCGCCTTTTTGATCTCCGTAGGCATCGGCTAGCCCGACTAAGGTATTGACCATCTTAATACCGGGCGCTTTGTTGCGAAGCTGAAAGCGAGCCTGAGTTTGCTTTAGCCGCTGCACCATGAGCTGTAGCAGCCGGTGATGGAGTTGGGGATCGTTGAATAAGCTTTTGAGGAAGAGCTGAGCCGGAATGCTAACTAGCTCTACTCGGGAGAGCGCCGCGACATCTGTAGAGCGTGGGGATTCGTTGAGGACAGCCATTTCGCCGAAAAATTCCCCTTTGCCTAGAATGGCTAGGGTGACGTAGCCATCGCCCGATTGACAGCGAACTTTGGCCCAGCCTGAGACGATTAGATAGACCGCGTTGCCCCAAGAGTCTTCCATAAGAACGGTGCGACCAGCAGGGCATTCGTTGAAGGTGGCGCTGCGATGCAGGCTGTCGAGTGTTTCTGGGCTAGCAGATTGGAAGAGCGGAAAAAACTCGCTGAGGGCTTTGGCAGAGGCAGGTAGAAAAACGGCTGATGACGCAGGTGATGACATAGGAGGATTAAACGCTTTAGTCGCAGCTTGAATAGCGGTAGGCTCTGACGCGAGCTTGGCGGATGAACGGTCGGGTTTAGTTACGGCTTAGCTTACCCAGTCGGTTTTAATTAGTTTTCGTTGATATCGCGGATTTAGGGAGTGGGTGGCGGCGGGGTGGGGTTAAATCTGGCGGCTCCGGCAGCGGCAATGGAGACGAGTAGACAGGCGGCGATCGCCCTAACCGACAATTTCTCTTGCAGTATCAACAGTCCAGCAATCACACCGGCCATCGGTTCTAGGCTGAGCATAATGCTAAAGACTTTGATAGGGAGCGATCGCAAAGCAGTCATCTCGAACGAATAGGGAATCGCGGTTGAGAGCAGCGCGACGCCAGCACCTAGCGCCAGCAGTTTGGGATTGAGTAAAGCGCTGCCGGTAGTGGCGATGCCGATAGGTAAAAGGATAATCGTACTCACCACCAGCGCCCAGGCCAGACCTTCTATACCTGATAGCCGAGCGCCTACTTTAGCGGCTAAAAGAATATAGATAGCCCAAAAGACGCCCGCTAGTAGGGCAAGGCCCATGCCCAGAAGGTCTATCGTGAAGCCGTTGATGGGCGCTAGGAGTGAGATGCCCGCGATCGCCAACATCGCCCAAAACAAATCGAGCCAGCGCTGAGATTTGAGGACGGCTAGACCCAGGGGGCCGGTAAATTCTAGGGTGATCGCGATGCCTAGTGGAATGCGATCTATCGCGGCGTAGAAGGCAGAGTTCATGGCGGCTAGGATGAGTCCGAAGGCGATAATCGAGCCGATGTTTTCACGAATTTTGGCATTCCATTTGAGCCGCCAGACAACGAAGAAAAAGAGCGCAGAGAAGCTAACGCGCAAAGAGACCACGCCCCAAGGCCCGAGTTCTCCGAATAGAGATTTGGCCAGGGCAGAGCCAAATTGAACAAAAAGAATAGAGCAGAGAAGTAAGCCAATAGGAGAGGGCCGCTTGAGCGTCGGAAGCATTTAGGATCGTTTGCACTAGATTTCAATAGCTGCATCCTAGTGCTATTTGACACTGACGGATATGGCGGTGTCTTCATTGTCTCCCCAAGCAGTTTTAGGCGTTTTAGGTTAGGACAAACTAGGTTTTTGCTGGCGGAGAGGGCGGTATCTCGGCGGCTATTGGCAGAGACGGGGCGGTCTCCTGAGGCAATTTGGATAAGGCGATCGCTGTTTGAAGCTGGCTGTCTTTGGGCCGGTTCCATTGATTGAGAATGTCTTTAATCAGCATTTCCTGTATCCAGGTTTTAGCCACAACGGCGAGTGGAAGCGCCAGCAGTAAACCGAGAAAGCCAAAAATGCTGGCGAAGAAAATTTGGGCAATCAGCGTGAAGGCAGGAAGCAGCGACACCTGACGCGCCATGATAGTGGGGGTGAGCCAGTAGGCTTCGATTTGCTGGATGATGATGTAGATGATGACGACGGCGATCGCTTTCCAGGGATCAGGCGAGAGGACAGCGACAATCACCGGAAAGACCATGCTCATGGTCGGGCCAATGTTGGGAATGAAGTTGAGAATGCCTGCTAACAAGGCATGAGCAAAGGCCAGGTCTACGCCTAAGATCAGGAGGCTCACAAAGCTGAGAAAAAAGATGAAGATAGAGCTGATGAAGATACCGCCGATCCAGTTGCCCAAAGAGCGCTCGCATTCGGCAAAAATTTCTTTGGCCCGCTGCCGGTAGAAGGCCGGGAAAAGTAGCAAAATGCCATCGAGATAGGCGTTGGGATTAGCGAGCACCATCAGCGCTAGTACAGTGACCAGAAAGGTCTGGATGAGAACTTGCAAGGATGAATTGAAGAAGGAAAAGAAGTTGCCTACTACATCTAAGACGGCGGAGTCTGGAGAGGTAAACCAGGCGGTGAATTCGTCAATGTTGGGTAAGCGAATGCGCTCGGGGAGCTGGGCTTGGAGCCGCACAACGTAGCCCGGAATCTCTTGCGAGAACCTGACAATCTTTGCCACTAGGATGGTGAACTGATCGATGAAGGGGGGGACGATGCCTAAGACGAACAGCGTTGCGATTAAGAGCGAAAAGAAGAGCGCAACGGGAATGGCGAAGCGGCGAGGAATGTTGAAAGCTTGGATGCGGCGGGTGAGGCTGTTGAGGGCGATCGCAATTACCACAGCGGTAAAGAACAGCAGCAGCAGCGGCCTGATGATCCACAGTATGTAGCCTGCTGCGATTAGACACATCAGACTAATCCAGTCGCCTAGCTTCATAGCGATCGCTCCTTAATGATGGGCCTATTGTATCTGAGGGTTTGGCCCCAGGCTGAGGAGAGTTCCGAATGTTTAGAAACTGCTAGCTTAGAGGGATCTAAGTGATGAGTGATGAGTGATGAGTGGTGAGTTGAGAAAGGATTGGCAGGTGGCTTCGGTGGAGGCAGTAAGCGCTGAGTGGGTGGAGACGGTGGCGCGGCTGTCAGGATTGGAGCTGCCTGAGTGGGGGGCGCGGCTGTTGTGGCAGCGGGGGGTGCGATCGCCTGAGGCGTTAAAGGGATTTTTGCAGGTGGGGAGCTATGAGCCAGCGAGTCCGTTTGCGTTTGGTGAGGAGATGGCATGGGCGGTTGAGCGGCTGGTGTTGGCGAGCGATCGCGCTGAGAAGATAGCGATTTGGGGCGATTTTGACGCGGACGGGATCACGTCTACGGCGGTGCTGTGGGACGGATTGGGTCAGTTTTTTAGCGGCGATCAGCTCAGCTATTTTATTCCGAATCGGCTGAAGGAATCGCACGGGCTTTCGATGAGTGGGATTGAGCGGCTGGCGGCGGATGGGGTGACGCTGATCGTGACCTGCGATACGGGGAGCACGAATCCGGCTGAGGTGGTGCGGGCGGGCGAGCTGGGAATGGATGTGATTGTGAGCGATCATCATACGCTGCCGAGTGAGCGTCCGGCGGTAGTGGCGATTGTGAATCCTCGGGCGCTGCCGAAGGATGCTCCGATGGCGCATTTGTCGGGGGTGGCGGTGGCCTACAAGCTGGTGGAGGCGCTGTATGAGCGGTTGCCGGAGGCGGTGAGTCGGCCTTTGCATGAGCTGACGGATTTGGTGGCGATTGGGCTAATTGCCGATTTGGTGGAGCTGAAGGGAGACTGCCGGTATTTGGCTCAGATTGGGATTGAGCAGCTAAAGACGCAGACAAAGGCGAAGGTGCCGAGTCGTCCGGGGGTGGCTAAGCTGCTGGAGCTGTGTAAACGGGCGGGCGATCGCCCCACCGATATTTCGTTTGGCATTGGCCCTCGGATTAACGCGGTCAGTCGAATTTACGGCGATGCGAGCTTTTGCGTGGAGCTGTTGACTAGCCGGGATGTGGAGCGGTGCCGAGAGCTGGCAAATAAGGCAGAGCTGGCGAATGCGAGGCGGAAGGCTTTGCAGGCTGACGTGCTGAAACAGGTGACGCAAAAGCTGGAGAATTCCGATTTGTCCACGCTGGGCGTAATTGTGCTGAGCGATCCGCAGTGGCCGGTTGGGGTGCTGGGACTGGTAGCTGGGCAAGTAGCTCAGCAGTATGGAAAGCCGACGATTTTGCTGACGCTGGATTCGCCGGATGCGCAGGGCCAGGTTTTCGCTCGGGGATCGGCGCGGTCAGTGAATCAGATTGATTTGTATGAGCTGGTGAAGTCTCAGGCCCATATGTTGAGCGGGTTTGGCGGTCATCCGTTTGCCGCTGGACTGAGTTTACCGGCTGAAGATCTGCCGATGTTTGCGGCTGGAATCAATCAGCAGATGCGACAGCAAATGGGGGCGCAGCGCAGCGTTCCAACGCTGAAGGTGGATTTGACGGTGACGGTGGCCGATTTAGGCCAGGATTTGTTTCGCCAAATTTCTCTGTTAGAGCCTTGCGGGATGGGTAACCCGGCGGCAAAGCTGTTGATTGAGCAGTGCTGGTTTGAGAATGCTTGGCACCAAAAGCTGAAAGATCGCACGGGTGGAAAGGTGGGCTACATCAAGGCGACTTTTCAGCTTTGCGATGAGTCTGGTGAGGGCGGCGCTAAATTTCCGGGTTTGTGGTGGGGCCACTACAAGGAAGACTTGCCGCCGGGACTTTGGGACGTAGTGGTGGAGCTGGATTACAACAGCTATAGCAGCCGGTATGAGGTGCGGCTGGTGGATATTCGGGCGGCGGCTGGGAAGTCTGCGGTTGTTGGGCGATCGCAAAATGAATGGCTGCTAGATTGGCGAATCGCTGAGCCGCCGGAGCCTCAGCGCACCGAGTTAAATAAAATAACGGATGCTGAACTAGAGCCTGCTGAATCAACAGTTACTGAACTAGATCGCGATGCAACCGATTTGGTGTTGAGTGAATGTCCGGCGCAGTGGGAGGTGCTGCAACTGTGGCGGCATCAGGCAGCGCAAACGCATCAGCCGGTGGCGCTGGCATATGCCTCGCCTGAGTCGATAGATCCTATAAATAAGTGGAGACTGTTGCTAGGCGTAGCGAAGCACGTGAGTAAGGTCGGTGAGGCGGTAACGCTAGAGCGGCTGGGCGAGCGGTTGGAGATGGGCAATCGCACCCTCTCCTTAGGACTAATCGCGCTAGAAACAGCGGGCTTTGCGGTGAATCGCTCGGCCATAGAGGTTCGCATTCGCTATACGCCCGAAAAGGCAGCGGCGAAACAATCGCAGCGGCAGGTTGCTAGCCAGCCTTTGGCCCGGTTCTTAGCGGCTGTGCAAGAAGAAAACTTTCGCCGCCAGTATTTTTATCGTGCGCCAGTATCTACGCTTCAAGCTGCGGTTGGGACAGGTGAATAAAGTGCGATCGCCGTCTATCCGTTGAATGCATCAGCGACGCGTGGATGTTCTCTATGCAGCTCTCTAAACGATAGATATGACTATCGCGGGGCTACTTACCATCTGCACCGGGCGATCGCTCAGGCTGTCCGTGCTTCAGAAGATGTGCTGATCTATCGTGGCGCGATTGTTCACTAATGGTTCACTCGATTTTTTTAAGGCGTATCCCTTTGATAGGGGTGCGCCTTTTTTGGTTGCTGTATCATGACCTTCTAGGACTCAGTAGAACTAGCGGGCAGTGAGTATGGGCGAGCAATGATAGGATTTATCGTCGGACTCGCAGTCGGCTTAATAGTACTTTTGATGTATCGTCGCCGGTACGACGCTAGGCTCAAGCAACTGCTCACCCGGCTAGAAGATTGTCAACCTCTGCCAGATTTTGGCTATGAGGCTCAGCTAGCGAGTGCGATCGCCCATCGTCAGGCGCGATCAGAGACATTGAGCGAGCAGCTAAACGATTTTCGAGAGCTGCTAAAAAATGCGCCGCTGGGCTATCTAGAAGTGGACGAAGAGAACCGGCTGCTCTGGTTCAATCAGCAGGCCCAAAACTTTTTAGATATTCAGCTAGGTAACCACAGCGAGCCGCGTTTATTGCTAGCGGTGGTGCGATCGTACGAACTCGATCAGCTCATAGAACAGACGCGTACAACGCAGCAGCGCTGTGAGGCAAGCTGGACTTTCAACTCCATTTCTACCGATCCCTCTAATTACTTGGAGCGGCCTGCTTATCCGCTAAAAGGCTATGGCCTGCCGATTAGCCATGGGCATGTGGGCGTCTTTTTGGAGAATAAGCAGGAGGCAGTGTTGTTGGCGACTCAGCGCGATCGCTGGATCTCTGATGTGGCTCACGAGCTAAAAACGCCATTAACCTCTATTCGGCTGGTGGCCGAAACCATAGAGTCTCGGGTCAGCCCAGAATTAGTCGTCTGGGTAGAACGGCTGCTTAGCGAGATAATTCGCCTGAGTAAGCTAGTCGATGATGTGCTAAATATGAGCCACTTAGCCCAGCAACCTAACCAGCTAGAAGATGGGAATCCGGTTGATTTGGCCGATTTGGTGCAAACAGTTTGGCAGAGCGTGGAGCCACTGGCACAGCTAAAACAGTTGGATCTGGACTATCGAGGGCCACAGTCGATGATGGTTAAGGTAGACAAAAGCCTGATGCATCGCGTGCTGTTCAATTTGCTGAGTAACGCGGTGAAGTTTAGTCCACCTCATCAGCTCATTCGAGTGCAGCTAAGCTTATCTACCCTTAAAGAGAAAGGAGACTTTGTGCTGCTAGATGTGATTGATACGGGCAAGGGACTGGATGAAAAAGATCTGCCCTACGTATTTGACCGTTTTTATCGCGCCGATCCAGCTCGCAGCCGTGAGGTTGATGCAGCGTCAGCGGCGACCCAGACTCGGACGGTAGAAATGGCCGAATTTTCTAGCAGCGGCACTGGTCTCGGCCTTGCTATTGTCCGGCAGATTGTAGAGTCTCATCAAGGTTGGGTAGAGGCTAAGAACGATCCTGAAACAAAAGGCGGCTGGCTGCGGGTAGGGCTACCTGGGAAAAGGCGGGTGGACGCTTCGTAAAGGAATTGTGAAGACGAAGGGCAAGTCCTTAAGACTTTACTAAGTAATTACAGGAAGCTGTTTCTTCTGAAATCTCGTTTTTATACGGATCATGAGACATTTTAGATAGATTTCAGCGGTATATACGGATCTGCTGCTACATTTTAATGTATGAAATATCATCTATTCAGTAGAAATACCCCCTTGTGCCTATCCGGAGATTGCTGCTTGAATAAGAAAGTATTAAAAAGGCCGCTATCATTGACAATTAAGACCAAAGCCCGAGGCTTTGAGGTCGATTAGTTCAGTATGGCGCGTTTGAGTAGTAGATCCTATGACCGAAAGGCTTCAAAAGCTTTTGTCTCAGCGTGGCATCGCGTCGCGCCGTGGCGCTGAAAAGCTAATTTCGGCAGGTAGAGTGACGGTAAACGGCAAAGTTGCGGCGATTGGTCAGCAGGCGGATGTCCAAGCTGATCGAATTTGCGTTGATGGCACTCATATCGGCCAGCCACCCCGCTACGAATATCTGCTGCTGAATAAGCCGAAAGGCGTTGTTTCTACCTGTGACGATCCTCAGGGCAGGAAAACCGTTTTAGATTTGTTAGAAGCTGAACTGCGCGACGGCACGGGTCTTCATCCGGTGGGTCGATTGGACGCAGATTCTACCGGGGCCATTTTGCTAACAAACGATGGACAGCTAACCTATCAGTTGACCCATCCTCAGCACCGGCTCCCCAAGGTTTATCAGGTTCGCGTGGAGGGATCGCCCTCGAACGAGGTGCTAAAGCGCTGGCGTAAAGGCGTGATGCTGATGGGTAGAAAGACGGCTCCGGCTGAGGTGGCGGTGATTCGGCAGTTGCCTAAGGCGCGATCGCTCCTTAGAATAACGCTAACTGAGGGTCGCAATCGTCAGATTCGCCGCGTGGCTGAGAGCCTGGGTCATCCTGTGACAGCCCTGCACCGGACGAAAATTGGCTCACTGTCGCTAGGAAATTTACCTCGGGGTCGCTATCGTTCATTAAGTAAAGACGAAGTTGCTCAGCTAAAGCGAAGTTCCGCGCTTCCGGCAAAGACCTCTACTTAGTCGAAGCTTTTAATTGGGAGGTTGCCTTTATAGCCATACTGATCGAGAACGGTTTGCTGTTTTATTTTCATGCCTTTTTATACCTGAGTTAAGTCACGATCAAGGCGTCTTTTATCTCTAAACCTTTCCAGCTTCGATTTTTCCTATTTGTCACTGCTTAATTTATCGCTTAACCCTCTCGTCGAATTCATGAAGCAGAACGCTCGCACCCAAGAATCCACCGCCCAACAGCTACAGCAAGAGCAGCTACAGTCTCTTGGTCATAAGCTAAAACAAGCTCGCCTAGAGCAAAAACTGTCGTTAGAGGTCATTGAGAAGCGAACGTTAATTCGTCAGACCTTGTTGTTGGCTTTGGAGGGGGGAGGTTTGGCCGAGCTGCCAGAGCCGATTTATGTGCGGGCGCTACTGCGTCGATACGGCAATGCGCTGGGGCTAGACGGTGAGTCGCTGGCGAGCCAATTTTTTACGCGTCCGGTGGTGCAGCCGCCTCGCGATTCTTGGAAAGATTCTCCCGCCGCGCAGTTGCGACCGCTACATTTGTATGGGGCTTACGTGCTGCTGATTGTGGGTGCGGTGATGGCGCTTTCGGGCTTGGTGGAGCGGGATACACCTGAGTTTGCAGAGCCGATTGTAGATCCGGTGGTGATGGAGCAGCTTATGCCGAAGGCGGCTAAGCGGGCGGCGGCTCCAGCGGCAGCGGAAAAGCCCAAACCGAAGGCCCAAGCACGTCCGGTTGAGCTTAATCTGGCGCTGACGGGTCAGTCTTGGGTGCGGGTGGTTGCGGACGGGGTGACTGAGTTTGAGGCGATTTTGGAGCAGGGCGAGACACGATCTTGGGCGGCGGATCAGTCGATTACGATCCGCGTGGGAAATGCGGGCGGCGTGATGTATTCGTATAACGATTCTAAGGCTGCGCCGATGGGCGAGCTGGGGATGCCGGAGGAGAAGACGTTTGGGCCGAAGGTGAGTATGAATTAAGCATGATGAATTAAGGAAGCGCCTGGGCGGTGGATTTGCGGCTGGGCTTTGCTTTTTGCTCTCTTTTTAGCAGCGGCTGTTTTACGGGAAGGGTGACGGTGGCGGTGGTGCCCTGGTTGGGTTGGCTGGTGAGGGCGAGCTGGCCTTGGTGGTTGTGGGTGATAGTTTTGGCGATCGCTAGTCCCAATCCAGACCCCCCAGCGCTACGGCTCCGAGCAGGATCGACGCGATAGAACCGATCAAAGATGCGAGCGAGGTCTTTTTCGGGGATGCCGATGCCGGTGTCTTGAATAGTGATGAGAATCTGGGCTGAGGTGGTGGAAAGCGCGACGGAGACTTTGCCGGTTGGGGTGTAGCCGATGGCGTTGGCGATGAGGTTGATGAACAGGCGGGTGAGCTGGTCGGGATCGGCCTGGATGGTGGGCGCGATCGCGGAAGTGTAGGTGAGGGTGAGGGATTTTGACTGGGCGATCGCCTGCTGTTCTTCTACAATCTCTTGCAACAGCTTTGAGATATCAATAGGTTCTCTTCTAGTGGGGACGAGTCCGCTCTCTTGTCTGGCCAGAAACAACAGATCGTCTACCAGTCTACCGAGGCGGCGGGTGAGGCGTTCGATCACTTCTAGCTGGCTGCGCTGAAACTGTTCGTCGGGATCGGTAAGGGCGACCTGGACGTTGGTTTGAATGACGGCGATGGGATTGCGCAGCTCGTGAGAGGCGTCGGCAGTGAATTGTTTGAGCTGTTGGTAGGAGGTGCGGATGGGTTCCATCGCGAGGCCAGAGAGAAACCAGCCGATAGAGGCCACGGCAATCAGCATGGTGCTGATCCCGGCGGCTAGATCGATGATGAGCTGGCGACTAGGCTTGGAGACTTCGAACCAGGGATGGCTGACGCGAATGTAGCCAAGGAGCTGGGAGCCGGACTGGACGCGGCGGGTGATTTGGCGCAGCACAATACCGTCTGGCGGGGTAACGGTTTCGCCGTTAGGGTTTACGTGCAGGCCAATGTAGTGCGGCTTGGCAAAAGTTGTCCACAGCAAATTTCCTTCTGGACTGAACCATTCGAGGTCGATATGGTCGTCTTCACTAGCGGTTTCGCCATCTCGAAAGCTGTCTTCAACGTTTACTTTTAGTGGGGCTTCAACGGTGCCGGTGGCGGTGAGCAGGTGGGGGGCGTTGCCGTCTAGATTCGGTTCGATAATGAGCTGGCGCTGGACGATTTCGACGACGTGGTTGAGGGTGTCGTCTACGCGCTCGACTAGGGTGCTGCGGACGTAGAGATAAACGCCGCTGGCGAAGAGCAGGAGGAGGACGGCGGTGACGGTAGTGTACCAGAGGGCGAGGCGACGGCGGGTGGCTTGAAACATGAGAGAGGGTTTGGTTTGTGGCGTGGTTTTTGACCCATCCCGTCTCCTAATATCTTTGGGGGGCCACCCTTCCAGAAGGCAGGGTTGTTTCACGTTAACGAGAGTAAAACTTCTCTGGGTTGGTTGGCAAAGA
>QBMC01000115.1 GCA_003242035.1 Nodosilinea foveolarum
GGATAGGCGGTAACCATAGACTGGAACCCATGATGGAATTTAGCCTATTCTAATTCCTAGAACGATGGATTTTATATAATCCTCGTTCCTAAGCAGACTATTGAATGCTTGCGCGAGCATCGGCAGATCTCACAATAGCTTCTAAATAAGCTAGCCGAAAGACTCCTAAGCCTTTAACTAAGACTCTAACTTCATCTTTCCACCACTTAATTGGATCGCCAGGGGGCATGTTCAGTTGTGAGGTGGAAATAATCATGCCGCCACCTAAATCCATCTCTGGAAGACTTTCCCCTGGCTGGATACCCTATAGGTTGTTTCTTCGTAGGATAAAGGCGTAATAGTCCCTCGCACTTTGCCATGATGAGCAGCTACCAAGTACGCAAAGTAAAACGGTTTATTGTGGGTTTCGTCACGAGCTAGCGCAGAGGCTAGCTCGTGACGAAACCCACAACGCTCATAGCGTTTTTTAAATTTACCTTTAGCACCTATCGGCTCAGGACTCCCTAATGCTGACTGGAACACCCAATGGGCTTTACCCAGATCGTGCCACTGCGCAATGTCTAGAAGTTCTTCGGGTAACTCAAAGCTCAGTTCATTCATTAGCTGCTGCATCTCTTGACGCACATCAAGCGAGTGCTGAGCAAGACTCACAGGCATATAGCTTTGGGTACTTCTATCGTCGCTGTAATGATCGCGTATGCCTGTTCTTTCAAGCAGCGTAGGTTTGTCGGTAGGATCGCCCGTCCAACCCGTTATGGCATTATAACCACCCGCTGATGTAGGTAGAACAAGTATCTGTCCGGGCCGAAGATTACTACCTTTGGTAGCTACCCAGAATTCTTCAAACTCGTTCCAAACAAATCCCTCGAACTGCTGTAGTTTGCCTGTAGGCACTGGGCAAAGTTCGTTCTCTGTAGGTTGCCAAGTACTAAGCGGAAAATCACCAGCGAACCACGCAACTGCGCAGTTGCGATCGCTCTTCTCTCGAATAAACGGCTGAATATCGAGATCGCCCGATCCCATAGGGTGAGTATCGAAGAGTTCTCTAAGAGGCGTGGTTAAAAACCGGGTGACACTTTAAGGTGGTCAGGTCGTCTCACGACTTGTCCGCCTGCTTGTGCGATCGCTTCCTATGAGTCAAGTCCTTTCCATTGCCGCCAGCCTACTCGCCGAAGTTCGCCAAGCCATCGGCATCCAAGTGCTTTCACGCTCGCAGCCCATCAGTCGCCTGGCAGACAATCATCAGGTGAGCCGGAAGTTCGTTTACCAGCAGGGCGACAAAGCTCAGCAAGCTCTTGACGAGTCGTTTGCGCCTTCACCGGCAGATGACGACGTTCTGTTTCATCTGCCGGTGGCTTTGTTGCACGAATATTCCAGGAGCCTTGTATATCAAAGGTTTCTCATTAACATCTTTTATTGAGAAACCTTGTGTATCAAGGGTTTCATAATATTCGTGCAACAAAGCCTCTGCCGGTAACTAAGAACTGGCTGCACCAGTTGATTCTGGGCTTGGTTTTGATATGTCACAGCTCCTATCGCGGTGTGGTCGAGCTGTTGCACGATCTATTCGATACCTCGATCAGCGTTGGCACCGTCCACAACCGGCTTCAGTCCACTGCTGAAAAAGCGGCTGAGATCAATAAATTACAAGACCTTTCAAGGATTGAAGTCGGACTTCACGATGAGATATTTCAGGCGAATAAGCCTGTGCTGGTGGGCGTTGATGCTGCTTCCACCTATTGTTACTTGTTGGAGGGGGTAGCGCATCGCGACGAAGACACTTGGGGCTGTCATCTGCTGGATGCTATCGACCAAGGCTTCGACCCAGATTACACCATTGCCGATGGCGGTAGTGGGCTACGGGCAGGTCAAAAAGCGGTGATGCCTGAAACGCCTTGTCATGGCGACGTGTTCCATATCCAGCAGCAGTTTGGGCAGGTGGCCAATGGTCTGGCCCGCCAAGCCCAAGGAGCCACGACGTGGCGCATTAAACTGGAACAGAAGATTGCCCAGGCCAAACTGATGAACAGCATGACTCAAAGGCTGACCATCCAACAGGTGAAAGCGAACCGCCGAGAGGCTGGCCTAGTCGCCCGTGCCCAGGATGTGAAAACCCTATTGCAGTGGTTCTCCCATGATGTTCTCGCCTTGGCTGGCCCCTCGTTGAGCGTCCGGCAAGAGCTGTTCGACTTCATTGCAACAGAACTGAAACAGCGAGAAGGTAAGTCCTATCCCACCATTCGTAAGCTGAGAAAGGCATTGCACAATCAGCGCGATCAACTACTCGCGTTTGCCGGTGTCCTTGATCAGAAGCTCACCGCCATAGCAATCCGGTCTGAGCTGCCGTTACAAGCGGTGCGAGATGTCTGTTTATTGCACCGCAAACACAAAACATCCAATGCTTACTGGGAACAGTGGAACCATCTGCACTCACAGCTTTCGGGAAAGCTTTACGGGTTGATGGCAGCGGTCGGCGAAGCCCTCAAGCACACGCCCAGAGCCAGTTCGATGGTAGAGAATCTCAACTCTCGCTTGCGCAATTACTTTTTCCTGCGCCGGAGCCTCGGCGGTTCCTATTTGAGCTTGTTGCAATACTTCCTTAACCACCGACGGTTTATCCGTTCTCGGGTGTCTGAACGAGCGGGTAAAAGTCCCAAAGAGTTGCTGACTGGCCAGCCTCATCCTCATTGGCTCGAACTACTCGGCTTTGAGCGCTTCCAAAAAGCGTAGATTCTGACGCTACAGGTTAAGTTGGCTAAGCCATTGATAACGATGGCCCCATTTGAGCTGCAAGTGTTACCTAAAAATGCCCATTTGTGAACCACGCCCAATCTTCGTCCACAGCTCTAGCGCACTACCAAAGTATCGATAAGTGGGCAAGAGATTAAAACCTCGACTACCCGTAAGAATGCGCAGAAGCCAAAGTAGCATTTTAAATAGGCAGGATATAATACATCTATATCAGATCTACTTTCAGAGACCAGACTATCTATGCCTAGTGCAATCGCCCCTAACTACAAACAGGCTGCAAAAGACATCGCCCAAAACGAAGCCGTACTTGGTGGTTATGCCTATCAGATTATTCGCCAGCAGTCAAAGCGAATCTTTAAACTGCGATCGCCAGTCATCGCCGACACCGATCCAGAAAACCTCCACCAAATGCGCGTTGGCACTCGTCGTCTGCGCTCAGCGCTAGATCTATTTTCAGATGTGGTTGTAATCGGCTCTGGTAGCAAAGGCTTTGCCAAGGCGTCCAAATCCGTTAAGCGGCTGACAAAAACGCTTGGAAAGGTTCGCGACCTGGATGTAATGCAGCAGTGGTTTGAGCAAATTTTGACATCGGAAGCATCCGCAGCGGACGCGATTATCCTGAATAAAGAAGAGAAAAAGACCATACAAAAGCTGCTGAAGAAAATAGAGGAAAGCCGTAAAAAACAGTTTGCCAAACTGGAAGAAACACTCGAAGGCAGCGGCTACCAGAAGCTCGTTCGCCAGTTCAAGCGATGGGTTAAGCGACCTAAGTTCTCTTCCACAGCCGAACAAAGCGCCCAGGACGCCGCCGTTCAAGGCATCATCCAACCTATTATCGAGTTGATACAGCACCCAGGCTGGCTGCTCGCGACCCAACAGCAAAACGATCAAACTCTCCCCGTCAAAGACATCACGCTCGACCTAATTAATCAGCAGCTAGCAGAAGACGGCGAGCAGCTTCATGAGCTGCGCAAGCAAATCAAACAAATTCGCTACCAAACCGAATTCTTCAGAGGACTCTACGACATCACCTACGCTGCGCAAGTCAGAGAATTTCGCACTCTTCAGCAGCTCTTAGGGCAGCTACAAGATCAAATTGTCGTCAGCGATTTCCTCACTAACGAAATCGGTGAAAAGTGGGCAAATAAACTGCCCTCGATCTACCAGTCTTTTCAAGACTCGCGTGTAGCTCTATGGCAGCAGTGGCAACCCTACCAGCAAAAATATCTCAAGCTGCGCAGCAAGCTGCCTGTCGATTCACTAACGGCGTAGATACTTAAGAGCGGGGCCCGAGTAATAATGCATACTGTCGGCGAACTCTGAGATAGAGGCTCAAGCCCAGCAAATTCATTGTCTTATCCTTAATCTAAACTCACGAAAACTCGTGAGTTCAACTACATTGCTACTCAAGGCCCTATGTTGACCCTATCGTTGATGCTTATGAGCAAAAGTATCGTAAGTGAACCTTCACTTACAGAAAAAAGCCCATCACTGGAGTTTGCTCTCGTGTCTAAACCTGACACTGTTGATTGCGTTTCTTAGGAATTAACCTATACTTAACCCGCTAATCACATCTACTTAAAGTACCGACATAGTTAATATGATTGAGTAAGGGTGCAATCAAGTACCTAGTAGTGCCGTGGTTTCTGTTGAAAAAGACATCAGCGTTGAGAGCCTGTTGAACCAATCGGCGGTTACAGTCACCAACTTGAGCAAAAGTTTTAAGGGTATTCCAGCTCTACAGCAGGTAAATTTTGCTGTCCGCAATGGCGAAATGGTGGCGTTAGTGGGAGCTTCGGGTTCTGGTAAGTCTACGCTACTGAGAACCATCAATGCCTTGCAAATAGCCGATAGCGGCACAGTTAAGATTTTTGATACGCCGTTACAGAGCGAAGGTAAGCTACACTCCAAGGCCCGTCGGTTGCGCGCTCATGTGGGTTTTATCTTTCAGCAGTTCAATCTTGTCAGTCGGCTCAGCGTTTTAGAAAATGTGCTAATTGGCAATTTGTCGCGAACCTCGTCTGTACGCTCTACCTTTCGCTTATTTAGCCGCGATGAAAAAACACGAGCCTTAGCAGCGCTAGACCGGGTGGGCATTGTGGGTCAGGCGTATAAACGAGCAGCTTTGCTCTCGGGAGGGCAACAACAGCGGGTAGCGATCGCCCGCTGCCTAATGCAGGGTGCTCAGATTATATTAGCCGACGAACCGATTGCTTCACTCGATCCCGAGTCGGCCCGGCAGGTGATGAAGCTGCTGACCGATTTAAACCGAGATCGTGGCCTGACTGTTATCACCTCACTGCATCAGGTACAGATGGTGCGGCATTACTGCGACCGATCGGTTGCCCTTCGAGACGGTGCCGTACAGTTTGATGGCGCTACCGCAGAGCTAAACGATGAGCGACTTAGCAACATCTATGGCGCTGCCGCCGAAGAGCTAGTGCAGCGGGGCCATGCGGAGATACTCGTAGGATAACCGGCGGTCTCTCTTTTTGGGTTGACGCTATACGCCCCTTCTAGTGTCTCTAGATTTATGTTTTTAGGAGTATTCAATGATAAGACAGTTGCTTAGACCCTCTAAAAGATGGACTGCTCTACTGGCGGCGACGTTGTTCAGTGGCGCTATGTTAACTAGCTGTAGTAGTGGCTCTACGCCAGACGCTGAAGTGAGTTCTACAGACGCTGCTAGCGGAACCCAAGCCTGCGCCCCCGAGCTGACAGAGCTAGACTTTGGCATCATTTCCACCGAGTCGCAAGATAACCAAAAGCCAAAATGGGAGCCGTTTATCGCTGCTATGTCTGAGGCAATAGGGCGCGATGTGAAGGCGTCTTACGCAACCGACTATGCGGGCGTAATTGAGGCGATGGGCGCAGGTAAAGTGCAGATGGCCTGGTTTGGCGGCAAGTCTTATATTGAAGCCGCTCAGCGCTCTGACGCCGAAGCCTTTGCGCAAACGGTCAACAGCGACGGTACGAAAGGCTACTACGCTTACCTTATTACTAACAAAAACAATCCTATCCTGGCGGATATTGATACCCAGGCGGGCGACGGTGACCAATATGTAGTGAAGAATGCTTCTAACCTCACCTTTGCCTTTAACGACCCCAACTCTACATCAGGGTTTTTAGTCCCTAGCTACTACGTCTTTGCGAAGAATGATGTTGATCCCGAGAAGTCTTTTAAAGAGCTAGTCTTTGCGGGGAGTCATGAGGCGACTGCGTTGGCGGTTGCCAATGATCAGGTAGATGTCGCGACTAACAACAGCGAATCTATGGTCGATGTTGAAAAGAGTGACCCGGCGGCCTTTGAAAACATCCAGATAATTTGGACATCGCCTGAAATCCCAAGTGACCCAATTGCCTATCGCAAAGACCTGCCAGACTGCTTGAAAGGGGAACTTCAAGACTTTTTCTACAACTACAAAGACGAGGCCGTTTTAGGGCCTTTGGAATGGCAGGGATTTGATAAGGCAGACGACAGCACCTGGAACACAGTGCGCGAGCTGGAAATTAGCAAGAGCATTCTCGAAGTGAAGAACGATACGAGCATGGACGAATCGGCCAAGCAGCAAAAGCTAGACGAGCTGAATAAAGAACTGAAGGCGGTGCAGTAAGCCTCTGCCTTTTAAGTTGTTCATTTTACTGTCAGGCGGCTTAGATATTGAAGGTGCTGGCTTCCGGCAACCGCCTGACTTTTCTTTTCACTTATTCTTTGCGGGCGGACGGCTGCTATGTCTTCTAAAATCTCTGAGAAGTATGCGCTCCCGGTTTCTCCAGCGGTGGTAGAGATGCAGGCGAGAGATCGCCTCACCCCTGCTCAGCTTGGGCGATGGGCGGCGTTTGGTGTGGGGGTGATTGTCCTCCTCTACTACTCAGCCGTAGTTAGCGAAATTGACTTAGTAGAGCTGGCCGAAGGCGGCAGCACGATGGGTGAATACATCAGCCGCTATTTTCCGCCTAATTTTTCTGATTGGTCTTCTTACTTGACCGATATCATTGAAACGATTGGCATGGGAATTTGGGGGACTTTGCTGGCTGTAATAGTCGCTGCGCCGCTCTCGATTTTAGCCTCGGCTAATCTTTGTCCGGTGTGGATTGTGCAGCCGACTCGTCGCATATTAGACGCGATGCGAGCGATCAATGAGATTGTGTTTGCACTGGTGTTTGTGGTTGCTGTCGGACTAGGGCCGTTTGCGGGCGTGCTGGCTCTTTTTGTGCATACGGCGGGTATTTTAGGCAAGCTCTTTTCTGAAGCAATAGAAAATATTGAAGTGGGGCCGATTGAAGGGGTACGGGCAACCGGCGCAAGCAAGTTTCAAGAGATTTTATTTGGCGTGATTCCTCAAGTGATTCCGCTGTGGATCTCTTACACGCTTTACCGATTTGAATCTAACGTGCGCTCGGCCACGGTGCTGGGAATCGTGGGCGCGGGCGGCATTGGGGTTTCTCTCTATCAAAGCTTTCGCTCGTTTGACTACACTAAAGTCTGCGCCATTTTGATAATTTTGGTGCTGGTTGTTGGTGTGATTGATGCGGCTTCGGCTTGGTTACGCCGACGGTTTATTTAAGTTGTTTGGGGTAGCTAGTAATAGTGCACGAGGCAAAGTGACAGAAGCTATTATGCTGTCAAGCTGTGTTGTCGAAAACTAGCTCCATGCGATCGCCCCTCATCCTAGCCACGCCGTACTCAATTAACCGCCCGGTTTGATCGACATTGATCGACTCGGCTAGCAGAATCGGCTGGTTGAGAGATAATTGCAACAGCTTGGCATCTTCTGGCTGCACCAGTCGAGCTGATACGGCGGTGCGGCGGCGAATATGATCAACACCGTAGCGCTCTGCTAACCATTTTGAGATTGAGCCTGTTTTTTCTAAAGTCGCTAAACTCTCGTCGGTTAGCAGATCTGGAAAAAACGCCAGAGGAAAGTAGCCACTGCCAACGCTGATCGGTTCACCATCGGCCATGCCCAGCCGTTCGATTAGCGCAACGGGATTACCAGGAGATATTGCCAGCCCGGTGGCAACTGATATCTCAGCGGGCACCTGAATGGCTCTGAGCAGCGTGAATTGAGCAATGTGTCCCTGAGCCTTTAACGCTTCGTTATAGCGAACTCGCTGACCAATTGCATAGCGAATCGGCGCGGCGACAAAGGTTCCACGCCCCCGCTCTGCCCGCAGTAGACCTTCCTGTCTAAGCAGCGCGATCGCCTGTCTGAGCGTATGTCGATTGACGCTAAACTGCTGCGATAGTTGAGATTCGGGCGGTAGCTGATCGCCAACCTGATAAACCTGAGCTTGAATATGATGGCGCAGCCGATCGGCAATTTGGATGTAGATAGGCGCGGCATTGCTCATAGTGGCAAATGAAAAGTAGTGACAAATGAAAAGATATTTTAGAAATGTATCAAAAAACACTTGCTAGTTTGAGAGAGATATTACATAATTTGTCTAGACATCTAGATTAATATATCCAATTGAGTGAGTTGCTTCAAGTAGCAGGTTAAATTAATGCAAAACCTAGCTGAACGGCAGGCTTGGATGGGGACGTTAGCGAAAGCCTCGCCAGCGGAATTAGAAAACTGTGTATCCCAGTTGGGGGATTTGCCAGCATATAGTTTTTTGCGATCGCCTGAAATCGGTCTGGCAATGGTGCGCGGACGGGCGGGCGGCGTCGGTGATGCTTTTAATTTAGGGGAGATGACGCTGACGCGGTGCGTGGTGAGTTTGGATATAGGAGAGATGGCGGGATTTGGATATGTGGGTGGGCGATCGCCTCGGCACGCTGAACTAGCTGCGCTCTGTGACGCACTTTTGCAGCAGGAGCAGTGGCATAGCCGGGTGACTGCAAAGGTGATTGAACCTTTGCGACACAGTCAGCAACAATCGGCAGAACAGCAGCAGCAACAGACAGCAGCGACCCAAGTTGAATTCTTTACGATGCGCAGAGGCGAGTAGTGGTGACAACAACATTGCCAGGATTTCGAGATCCGGTGCACGATGCGCAGCAAACATTTCGAGGATTGTTAGAAGCACTCGCTCATCCCGGACAGGCTTATACTCTCAACCTCACTTTCTCTTCACCCGAGGGCCTGACGCCCATCTGCGCTGCGGCATGCCTAACTTTGTTAGACCTAGAGACGACTGTTTGGCTACAGCCTAGCCTACCAGCAACAGTCAAAGATTGGCTCTGTTTCCATACCGGCTGTCGGTTTACAGACAATCCAGAATTAGCAACGTTTGCGGTGATTGGCGATGCTTTCTCTCAGCCTGAACTACGGGCATTTAACTGGGGTAGCGCTGAAGATCCTGAGCAGTCTACAACGCTGCTAATTCAAGTTAACAGCTTTACCTCGGGCGTTGTCCAACAGCTTAGCGGCGCAGGTGTTTTAGGCAGCATGTCTTTCGCTCCTTCGCTGCCCGAGACTTTTTGGACACAGCGAAGGAGCGACGCTTATCCGCAGGGAGTTGACTGTTTTCTCTTATCACAGCAATCTGTTGTAGGGTTGCCCAGAACTGTTCGCTCTAGCCAACTATTAGTCGCTTAAAAGATGTCTTACGTATCAGTCAAAGGTGGTGAAAAAGCCATCCAAAATGCAGAAGCACTCCTCATGGCTCGGCGGCGTGGTAACCCTGCGGTGCCTGAGCTGAGCATAGAACAGATCAAGCAGCAAATGGCGATCGCCGTAGACCGGGTAATGGGCGAAGGTAGTCTCTACGATCCAGACTTAGCGGCACTGGCTATCAAACAATCCTGGGGAGACTTGGTTGAGGCCATTTTTCTTCTACGGGCCTACCGCACTACGCTACCTCGACTGTACTACACTCAGTCTTTAAGCACCGATGAAATGGCAATTCAGCGGCGGATCTCTTCTATCTTCAAAGATATTCCCGGTGGGCAGCGGCTCGGCCCTACGTTTGACTATGTTCACCGCCTGCTAGATTTTAAGCTAGCTGCCGAAGACAATCAGCCCTCTATGCCCCAAGGCGATCGCGGCTATGTCGAGACGCCCAGAGCCTTGGACGCCTTGGGGCAGGAGGGTTTGATTCAGCCTGAAGAGAAGGCAGCGGTTACAGAGCCTTTTGATCTGACCCGACAGCCCTTAAATTTACCGGCTGATAGAGCGGCTCGGCTACAGAGTTTGGCCCGCTCAGACGAGGGATTTTTGTTAGGGCTGGCCTACTCTACTCAGCGAGGGTATGGCAACAGCCATCCGTTTGCCGGAGAGATTCGGATGGGCGAGGTGGAGGTAGTGATTTGCCCAGAAGAGCTAGGGTTTGAAGTCGTTATTGCCCAAATTCCCGTTACCGAAGTGCAAATGGTGAACCAGTTTCAAGGGAGCAAAAAGCTTGCTCCTCAGTTTACTCGCGGCTACGGCCTCACCTTTGGCTACAGCGAACGCAAGGCGATGTCTATGGCGATTGTAGATCGAGCGCTGCGAGCAAAAGAATTTGGCGAAGAGATTAAAGGGCCAGCGCAGCAGGAAGAGTTTGTGCTCTCTCATGGCGATAATGTGGAGGCTCAAGGCTTTGTTCAGCACTTAAAGCTGCCGCACTACATTGACTTTCAATCAGAGCTAAATTTGGTGAGAAAAATGCGAGAAGAGTATGAACTTTCGGCAACAAAGTCTCATATCGCTGATGGCACGGTAAAAGCCGTTAGCCGCAGCGCAGAACATGCGTTTAGCAAGGCTAATCAGAATAGCATTCGCCTTTTAGCCGGACTTGGGGTTGAAGGCGTTGCGCATTTAGGAGAAACCGTTCAGCACCGCTCTAGAGTTGCTAAAGACCCTAGCCAACCTAATCTACGACAGATTCATTTGATTCATTCGGAGCTGCTTGATGACTTAGAGATAAAAGGATTTGAGATTGCGCCCGGACAGATGGGTGAGAACGTTACAACCCACGGTATCGATCTGTTAGCTTTGCCTATGGGAACTCGACTGCACTTGGGTGAGACCGCCGTTGTTGAAGTAACAGGATTGCGGAATCCCTGTAAGCAGCTCGATCAGTTGCAGCCGGGGCTGATGGCAGCGGTGCTTGACCACGATGAGCAAGGACAGCTAATTCGCAAAGCGGGTGTGATGGGCGTTGTGATAACAAATGGTGACGTATTCTTGGGCGATCGCATTCAAATACAGCTACCCCCCAAGCCTCATCAGCCGCTAGATCGCGTCTAAGGCCCATTTTTAGCCCACTCAATGAAAAATGTGATGACAGTACCTACCTCCTCTCCGGTCGAACCGGGCTTTAACTTTGCCTATCTCGACGAACAAACTAAGCGCTCAATTCGCCGCAGCTTGCTAAAAGCGATCGCGATTCCCGGCCATCAAATCCCGTTTAGCTCTCGCGAGATGCCGATGTCTTACGGTTGGGGGACGGGCGGCATTCAGCTTACTGCTTCTATTATCGGTGCAGATGACATCCTCAAGGTAATTGATCAGGGCGCAGACGATACCACTAATGCGGTAAACATTCGGCGATTTTTCAAGAAAGTCTGCGGCGTAGAAACAACAGAAAGAACGACAGCGGCCACGCTTATTCAAACCCGCCATCGCGTTCCCGAGACGCCTTTGCAAGCTGGGCAAACGGTGGTGTATCAGGTGCCAATTCCTGAGCCACTGCGGTGGATTGAGCCTTCAGAAGTGGAGACTAAAAAGATGCACGCCCTCTCTGACTATGGCGCGATGTATGTGCGGCTCTATGAAGATATTACGCACTACGGACATATCGCCACTGCTTACGACTATCCGGTGATGGTGAATGGCCGCTATATGATGCGCCCGAGTCCAATTCCTCGGTTTGACAATCCCAAGCTTGATATGAGTCCGGCCTTGCAGCTTTTTGGCGCGGGGCGAGAGAAACGGCTGTATGCGGTGCCGCCCTATACGTCGGTGAAAAGTCTCGATTTTGAAGATTATCCGTTTACGGTAGAGCGTTGGGATAGGCCCTGTGAGTTCTGCGGGGCGACAAATAGCTATCTCGATGAAGTCGTGACAGACAATCAGGGCGGACGGCTGTGGATTTGTTCAGATACAGACTATTGCAGTCAGCGGCAAAGAGAGAATTCAGGTACGCAGCTAGGAGGTCAAGATGCCATCTTTGCTTGAGGTTCAAAATCTTAGTAAGGCTTATGGAGCGGTGCAGGCTTGCGATCACATTTCTTTTTCTCTCTATCCCGGTCAAATTCTCGGCATCATTGGTGAATCGGGTTCGGGTAAAACAACTTTGCTAAATGCGATCGCCCATCACCTTCCTCACGACAGCGGCCAGATTCTCTATCGCAGTGCTGCTAATGAAACGCTAAACGTTAGCCAAATCAGCGAATCTGATCGACGGCAGCTAATGCGCAGCGAATGGGGCTTTGTCAAGCAGCACGCCTGCGATGGCCTGCGAATGAAAGTGACTGCTGGCGCTAATATTGGCGAACGCCTGATGGATATTGGGGAGCGTCATTACGGCAACATTCGCACTGAGGCTAGCCGCTGGTTGGATCAGGTAGAGATTTCTAGCGATCGCATGGATGACTTGCCCAGCACTTTTTCTGGCGGTATGCAGCAGCGGCTTCAGCTCGCTCGCGTACTGGTGACGCGGCCTCGGCTGGTGCTGATGGATGAACCCACCGGCGGACTGGATGTATCTGTACAGGCACGGCTGTTGGACTTGATCCGGCAGCTTGTTCGCACTCTCGATCTGAGCGTGATTTTGGTTACTCACGATATTGGCGTTGTGCGCTTGTTGGCCCATCGGCTGATTGTGATGCGCCACGGCAAAATTGTTGAACAAGGGCTAACTGACCAAGTTTTAGACGATCCGCACCATCCTTATACTCAGGCGCTGATCAGCGCGACTTTGATTCCTTAACTCACTCAAAGACAGGCTCAAACAACGAGAAAGATAATGCAAACGCTGCCATCTACTGCTCACATAGAAGAACTAGAGAAACCAAAGGAACCCGAGAAAGTTGATCCTATGCTTGACGCTGAGGTGTTGCTTCAGGCTCGTCAGCTCTACAAGGAATTCACACTGCATAACCAGGGCGGTATTCACTTTCCGGTTTTACAAGGTGTTTCGCTGACGGTGAAGCCGGGGGAATGTGTGGCGCTAGTCGGCGCTTCGGGTTCTGGTAAATCGACTTTTATGCGATCGCTCTACGCTAACTACCGAATAGACAGCGGCGAAATTTGGATCAAACATCAGGGCCAGTGGAGAGATTTAGCCGTCTGCGACTCTCACGAGATTATGGATATTCGTCGGCACAGCTTGGGTTATGTCAGCCAATTTTTGCGGGTTATTCCTCGGGTGTCAGCCTTAGAAGTTGCCGCTGAACCGCTGATGGAGCTAGGGGTCGCGCCCGAGGTAGCCAGAGACAGAATAAAGTCACTGTTCGCGCGGCTAAATCTCCCTGAACGGCTTTGGTCACTCTCACCGACTACGTTCTCCGGTGGCGAAAAGCAGCGGGTCAATATTGCCAGAGCCTTTGCGGTTAGCTATCCTATTTTGCTTTTAGATGAACCGACTTCTGCCTTGGATGCGGCTAATCAGACAGTTGTTATACAGCTTATCGAAGAAAAAAAAGCTCAGGGCTGCGCACTGATCGGGATCTTTCACGACGATCAGGTTAAGAATCGCGTTTGCAATCGTTTCTTAACCTTTGGCCCCCATGATTAACCCGTCCGGTTTTTCGATGCGTAAGTTGACTGCCCAACCGCCTGCCTCACTTGACCTTCAGACTCATAAAACAGCAGATGAAAGAACAGATCTACACCAACTATCGGCTTCAGCTACCTACCGAAGAAGTCCTCGGCACGCTCGTCGTGCGTGGCGGCGTCATTGCCGATATTCAGCCAGAGCGTACTGAGAGTGGTCAGAATGGCGAGGGTCAGTATCTGCTGCCTGGTCTGGTTGAGCTGCATACTGACAATTTAGAACGGTGTATTTCACCGCGACCGGGCATTCGCTGGCCTTTAGCGGCGGCGGTTACCTATCATGATCGCGACTTGGCCGCTGCTGGAATTACCACCGTTTGCGATGCGATCGCTATTGGCGACCTCACGCCTGCCGAGTCGCTGCGCAAAACCAACTACGACCCGATGATTCAAGCAGTTCACAATCGTCAGCAAGCGGGCAGTTTACTGATCGATCACCGTCTGCACCTGCGCTGCGAGCTAGGCTATGAATCGGTTGCCGAAATTGTCAGCCAGTATGTCAATCATCCAGATTTGGCGCTGATTTCACTGATGGATCACACCCCAGGGCAAAGGCAGTTTACTAAGCTCGACAAGTTTCGTGAGTACTATATGGGCAAACACGGCGTTAGCGAATCTGAACTCGACGACTTTATTCAAGGGAGAGTTCAGGCTCAAGCAGAGCACGCCATCAACAATCGCAAAGCGCTGGTAAACATGGCCAATGTTCACAGTCTTGCGATGGCTAGTCATGACGATGCTACCGTTGAGCATGTGCAGCAGGCCGCCGCAGAAGGGGCTAATATCTCGGAGTTTCCAACGACTTTAACCGCAGCAAAAGCGGCAAAAGAGTGTGGCTTGCAGGTGTTGATGGGCGCACCTAATTTGGTTTTAGGTGGCTCTCATTCTGGAAATGTTTCGGCAATGGATTTGGTCAAGCTCGATTTGGTCGATCTGATTTCTTCAGACTATGTACCTCACAGTCTGTTGCAGTCTGTGTTTGTGATGGCTGCCATGACGGGTCAGCCGGTATATGAGACGATGAAGCCCGTGACAATTAACGGGGCGATCGCCATTCAGCTAGAGCGCGATCGCGGTAGCCTAGAAGTAGGCAAGCGTGCTGATTTGCTCACCGTTCGCTACGATTTGAATAGTGACTTAGACGGCCAAGTGCCTCAACTGACTCAGGTGATTCGAGGCGGTTGCCGCGTTGCCTAACTATCCCAGTTTAAGGTAATCGCGTCGATTTTGCGGTGCTCTATGGGACTTGAGTAGTAACGCATACGGTTGGCGGAGTCAAAATGCGATGCTTGTGCCAAAATTTAGCTGGCAATTTCCTGTCATAAATGAAGCGCTAGAAGGAATGGACTCATGTTACAAGTTCAACCCACTGGCTCAGTACCAGAGGAAACCGCTCGCATTGCCCACAAAACCTTTCCTAAGGAACGAGGATTATATAAAATCCATCGTTCTAGGAATTAGAATAGGCTAAATTCCATCATGGGTTCCAGTCTATGGTTACCGCCTATCCCCCACCTATCGAACAACAGATGCAGCGGTATTATCGGTCTCTATCTGAGAAAGATCGTAGACGATACGCAGGCATAGAAGCGGCCAAGCTTGGGCATGGCGGGATTCGTTACATCAGCAGCTTGCTAGGCTGCGACTATCGTAC
>QBMC01000116.1 GCA_003242035.1 Nodosilinea foveolarum
ACTGCTACCTGCCTAGAATTTTATGAGCAGACCGTCATTATCAGCGATATCGGCCCTCTTATTTAGTCCTTGATCCTTAGTTTAGATACTCGGTGGCCGGACAGGTAGTACGAGCGAGGTAGCAGATAAGTTACTTCATTCGATACGTTGTAGCATCCCAATAAAAAGCGCCTTTGATGTCTAGGTCAAAGGCGCAGTCGCAGTCTAATCCGTTGAAAGATTAGAAGGGTTATTCAGATGAGAGTCTCGGATATAACGCTGATTAAAATAATTATTGAGCAGGCACTTCAGACTTTTGCACCGTTTCGCCTAGCCCTTCAGTGTCGAAAGCATTCTCTAATCGCATGATGCGCTTGGCCTGGTTGGAAAGGGCGGTTCGGTCTAGGCCGTTTGCCAAAAGAGCATCCGTAGAGAACAAGCCAGCGCCGTTGATGGTGAAGTACAAGAAGATGGACGCGTAGATGGCGGACAGCTCCAGGTAAGGCAGGCTAAGGCCCGCAACCTTGACGTGGTGGTACATCGCCACACACATAGTGGAAAACAAACCAAACGCGGCGGGGCGGGTGAATAAGCCGATGATGAGGAGCGGTGCGCCGATTAACTCTGTGAACGCGGCAATGTAGCTGAGCGTGATGGGGAAAGGCAGGCCCAGATATTCAACATAGGCGGCGGCGAAACCTTCGATATCGGCAAGCTTGTCGAGGCCATTGTGAATCATCATGATGCCGACGACCGCGCGAACGATGGCAAGCGTCGTTTGGGAGGCCCAGTTAGCGTTGGCGTTGGGATTAAAGACTGAGGTGATAAGGCTCTTAGCTGCGTTCATAGAGGAGGAGATGAGAGGGTGTGCGAACTTATGTAAACAAGTATAACAAACTGTAATGAATTCAATAAGCCTTAGAAGCGCATCTATAGATAGATTTTTGGGATGATCTTCCTTTAGGCGGCGATCGCTCAAAAAGATGAGCACGAGCTATGACAAAAGATGTACTCATACAAACTTCTTGTGTTCAGATAGACAGCAAAAAGCCCATCAATCCGTCTTTAGATCGCTGGGCAGGAAGTCTATGTTTTGACTTGGGCCTTTCGCGTTTGGCGGCTCGACAGAGCTAAGGTTCTATTCGAACGGCGTAAACGGAATAAAGTCGTAGCCTGCGCCAGAACGCGTCCCTGCTTCTACTTTGACCAATCTATCGACCTGACGGCGATCGCCCGAGGGCAAAAAGCTGAGCGGCCCACTCGCTGTATCCAAATTAAAGTCTTCACTATCTAGCGCGGCCTTAAGCCCTTCTCGGGTTGCATCGCCTTGTAATCCTGTGGCGATCGCCAACACCGCATCGTACGTACTGGCCGTTCGCCAGCTCACGTCGCCCTTCCACAAGTCTTGCGAGCTGCGCACAAACTCAGCATCGGTATCACGAGAGAGCAAATGCCAGGGCACGGAAAGCGTTAGCGCCTGCGAATTCGCTCTGGTTTCGACTAGCAAAGTGCGGTTGTAAAGCTCATCGCCGCCGAGAACGGGCAGCATTCCTGCGTTTGCGTTGATGATATCGACAGCAGCATCCAGCGTGTTCAGGCTAGATGCAATCATCAGCGTGTCTGCGCTATCTTGCTCAGCTTTCAGCAAAACATCGCGACTGAATCCGCTGACCGAAAGATCGTATTCAGCTACGATATCGCCGCCCCAAGCAGACACAAAGCTAGCAAACTCTGCTTTAAGCGAACGACTGGCCTCGCTCGTCGAGTCGAAAAAGATAGCGGCATTGCGATCTTCGCGGTAATACACCATGTAGGCGGCGAGTGCGGCAGCGGAAAAACTGTCGCTCGGCACGGTGCGATACAGGTAGGGGCTAATGCCTGAAAGATCGACAGCCGTGCTTACGGGGCTAATGGTGACCAGCTTGCCCTGGGCATAAATCGGCGCGGTTTCTAAGGTCACGTCGCTGCTGTAATGGCCAACGACGCCTAGAACCATTTCGTCGGAAATCAGCGTTTGAGAGATCGCCTCAGCCACGTCTACATCGTTCTCATCTTTGACAATCACCACCCGCAATAGCGCCCCATCAATGCCACCGTTGCGATTGATATCGTACTGCGCTTGCGCCGCGCCCCTGAGCATTTCCAGGCTGACGCCTATCCCTTCAGACGGGACGACCACCGCGATGGTTCGCGCTTTTTTATCGCCGATGCGGGCGTTGTTGCGGTAGATAAACGCCTCTGGGTCGTTGGGGTCTTTAGCTAAAGAGGCGTTGAATGCAGTGATGGCGTCGGCGTAGTTGTTTTGAGCGATCGCCTCAATCCCTTGCGTCTTTTCCGCAGAGGGCCGATCAAACAGTGCTTTCTCGCCCGCGCTCACCCTAGATCGTAGCGCCTGAGGAAGGTTTTCATCCGAGAGCACCGAGCCGCTTGGGTCAACCTGCACCGATCTATCCACCCGGCTGGTAATAGCCCATAGCAACAGCGAAATGCCTCCCACCAAGCCGAGAGCCAGCAGGGTGGCGTAAAGAGCAAATCGGTTGTTGTTGTCCTGCGCCATAGTGGAGAGTTGCTCTAAAGATTTAAAGGGCGGTTTTTTAAGTAAATTTGTTTCAATATACGGCTTTTCTGTCACATAGCCGTCTCTAAGTATGTCTAAGAGCGCTGGGTCACAGAGGCTAGTCGTGGCTCGTTGCGCCGATGTTTGCCAACGTTTTTTGGTGGTCGCGGACGGGCACCAGGGTGTGCGCTGCCATCATGCCGCTAGCTGCTACGGCAGGTAGACCAATGCCCGGAAATGTAGAGTCGCCGCAGCAAAGCAGACCGGATAACGGTGTTTTAGGGCCAGGGAAGAGGGATTTTCCAGCGGCGATCGCTGGCCCATAAGATCCTTGATGCCGCCGCAAATACCGCGCATGAGTGATTGGCGTCCCGGTTAGCGCCAGCGTTGTTCGCTCGCGGATATCAGGAATCGCTCGCTGTAGTGCCTGCCACATCACCGCCGAGCGAGCCTGCTTCTGCTGGGCATAGGCCGCACTGGTTCTGTCCAAACCCTGCCAAACTTCGTAGGGTTCGTTGCCGGGTGTGTAGACATGAATCGTATGTTTTCCAGGTGGGGCCAGACTTGGATCGAGCACCGAAGGAATCGAGATCAGCACCAGGTTTTGCGGCGCGGTGATGCCTTTGTCCCAGTCGTTAACCACGATGTAATGACAGGCCAAATCCTCGGGCAGGCCCGCCGCCTCTATGCCCAAATGCAGGTGCATAAAGCTATCGCAAGGGGGAATGGCCTGCCGCCTTTGCACAAACGCTTTTGGCAGTGCGCCTTCGGGTACGAGCTTCAGCGTGTCCCAAACTGAGGCATTAGAAACCACCGTATCGCTCTCGATTGTGTCGCCGTTGCGCAGCCGAACGCCAGTTACCTTGCCAGATCTAGAACTAATTTGCGTGACGTGAGCGCCCGTTTGAATCTCGCCAGTCGCCTTGCCTCTGTGTTTGGTAATGCTACGCGCCAAAGCCGCAACCAGCGCCGCCGAGCCACCCATCGGATAATCGAGCTGCACGTTAGGGCGATACCAGTCGGCAAACATAAAGGCGACTTCGGCCGTGCTGGTGCCTTCTGCGGGCAGGCCAGAAAGTAAAAAGCACAGCATGTTCAGCCAGTTTCGAATAAATGGATCGCGAACGGTGCCATCCATAATTTTACTAAACGGCCCAGCTAGCTTAGGCGTACTTGCAACGTGCTTCAGCAGGCTGGGCATAAACGGAGTCGCTGTACGTAAAGCCCCCCAGTCGAAACGCACTGCCGCTGTGGGTAAAGCGATCGCCGCCGCCGCAAGCGGTTTCATCACGCGCTGGAGATTACGCCACTCAGCCACCGCTGCTTCGCCCCGGAGCCTTTGCAGCACCTCACAAAACTGGTCGGCTCCGACGGCCGTCTTAAAGTCGCCTTCTGGCAGACAGCAGCCCCAGGTGTCGTAATTTGCCCAGGCGATATCTTCGCCAATAATGTCGAGCACCTGCCGCAGCGGATTGGGCGAGGGGCTATAAGACAGGCCAGAATACAGCGAAGGGCCAGAGTCGAAGATATGCCCGTCTCGCTCGAAGCCGTGCGCCGCGCCGCCTAGCAGGGTATGGCTTTCGCAGACAATCACTTTGCGGCCATAGTGCGCCAGCAGCGCAGCGCAGCATAGGCCGCCGATACCGCTGCCAATGATGACAGCATCTACTTTCTGTGAGATCATTCTTTTGTCTATTTACCGCCCTTTGTCTACTTGCCGCCGAGCTTGGCTAATTCTTCTTCCTTGGCCCGAAAACCCACCATCACGGCTTTACCGTCTTTTTCAAACAGCGGTCGCTTTAGCAGCATAGCGTCTTTAGCAAAGGCGTCTGTCCACTGCGAATCGCTCCATTCTTTTTTCTGGTCACCCAGCGCCCGATAGGACAATCCAGAAGTATTGCGCATTGGTTTAGCCGTTAATTCGTCTATCCAGGCCGAAATCATTTTTTCGCTGGGCGGCTGCTCTTTAGTATTTACAAAGTCGTAGTCGATGTTGTTGTCTTCTAACCAGGCGATCGCTTTCTTACAAGTACCGCAGTTAGGAATGCCGTAAACTTTCAGAGTCATAGATATATCCGTTTTAGGTCTATTCGTTTCTAAGGAGCCGTGTCCTCTCTGATTATCTCCTCAGCCGGAGCTGCTTCAATGCCTGATTCAGAGGGGATGACCACATCAGGCATTACGACGGGTTTTAAGTCGGCTTCTGTCAGCGAATCGACTACGTAAAGCGGAAGCGGCAGTTGGCTGAGCTGGCGAATGTAAGTCGGGCCTAGCGCGTCTAGATAGGTGCGATCGCCCACCAACTCAGCCTGCATAAAGGCCAAACTCAAGGAATTGATGTAGCGATAGGCCAGCGCAATGTCCGCATTTACTAGCCCGTTTACCAAAGAGACATCCGTACTTTCTAGCGTCGGCGGATCGTAGAGATGAGAGCCGCCTTCGATCAGGGCGAGATAATGGTCGGGGGCATCTGTAGTCCGACGGTTTAGCCAAGTAAACGGCTGAATTTGTTCGGCGAGCGCTGGGGCAACCGGATCGCTACTGCCACCTACGAGCAAAACCGGAACGTCGAGCTGAGAGAACCCATCTGGCCCAAACACGCTGCTCGTGATCGGGTTCATCGCAATGACGGCTTTAATCCGCTCGTCCGCTACCGACAGCGCAAACTGTTCTGGCGCATTCAAGGCCGTGCACTGCAACAGCATGGAGGTATTAGCCTCACTGTAGATAAAAGCAGAAGAGTCGCAGTTGGCCTCTAGATTGTTGTAGTCGAGCTGCGCTCCGGCGATCGCCAAAGCCGTATAGCCCCCAAACGAATGACCAATGACGCCGATTTTCTCCAGGTCAAAGCGATTGGCAAAAGTACCTGTGGAGTTGAGCCGAGTCAGTTCGTCGAGCAAATAAGAGATATCGCGAGGCCGGTCGGTGAACTCGGTTGGCTCGGCAATCTCGCTGGCGGTGCCCCTGAGTAAGCTTTCTAACTGGCGGCGATCGCTACCGGGATGGTCAAGCGTGGCCACAGCATAGCCATGACTGGTTAAATGGCGAGCAATCGGATCGAACCCCTTGCGATCGCCCGCGAGTCCGTGCGAGGCGACGATTAAAGGCGCGGGGGTCGTTCGCCCTTGGGGTAGATATAAAGTCGTGGGGAGATTGCGATCGCGCGAGCCATCATAAACGTTCAGCGTTTGCGCCACCACCGTGTAAGGCCCAGGCTGCGAGAGATCGCCCAGCGTACCAGCGGGCATATCGGTTTGGAAGGTCAGAGCAGATTGACGTTTAATCGCAGCGATCGCATTTCCCGTATCTTCTATTTGAGCCGTAATGCCGCCGACAATCTGAAAACCTCTAAGTGAATCTATCCGCACCGCGCTCGTCGGAAAATTTTCTAGCACGCCCAGCAAAGATAGCCCTTCTGGCTCAGCCGCAGAGAGCACCAACGCACCGCGTAGCCCTCTCGCCCCGTCGAGACGGCCCGCCGTCTTAACCACGTCGCCTAAGTAACGCAAAATATTGTCGCCAATAGAAGAGCGCAAAAACTTAGACAGATTGGCTGGGCCAACGTCTTGCCGAGCCTGCAACGCCTGACGAAACTGTAGCCGCTGCTCTGGGTTAAGCAACCTTAAGTAAAAGGCTAGCTCGTCGCTGACCTCGCCGCGATCGCCGTAGGCCCGCAAGTCCTCAACCGTCGTCGAAATCTCCGCGAATCCAAAGGTTAAAACGACCCGTTCTGCGGCCTTAGCCGGAAAGGTTAAGCCAAACGGCAGCAAGACGGCCAAACAGACACCGCTCATAAAGCTAGCAGCGCAGGTGCGAGAGCGATTTCTCATAGCGAGATGATTCTTCAACAAGGATCTACACGGGGATTTCTTTCTTCTAGCTGCTATTCTTCTACAGTTTCTACGTTTTGAGATCCACCGATAGGACACCTTCTCGCAATCCCTGCTGTTCGTGAAGCCAGATATTTTGCGCAAACTTGAATCGGCCAAAGAGGGTGGCGATCGCCTTAAACCCAAAATAAGGCAATCCAGGCCGCGAGATAAACTCCACTTTTTGCCATTCTGCCAACTGCATTTTCTGCACCGCCTCAATCTCAGGCGCTCTTTCTGCCTGAATCGCCGACAGCACATCCGTCGAAATCTGTTCTTCTTTGGCATCCTTCAAGGCAGAAAAATGATTCGCCACCACAATCGCATCGCGCAGCGCCATATTAATTCCCTGCGCCCGATTTGGAGCCATCGGATGCGCCGCATCACCAATCAACAGCAGCCCTGGAATGCTCCACTGCTCGCAGCAGCCCACCTGCACATCTAGATATATCGGCCCTTCCAGCTCGTCCTTGTGCGCTCTAAAATGACTTGCCAACTCAGGTGGCAATGCTAAGGAAAACTCTTCTATCCAATCTTTCTCTTTCAGTCTAGCTAAACCACCTCTTTTGTGGGCGCTCTTTTCAACAATCCAGCCAATCTGCAACCGGCCATCCCAAGAAGGATAAAACGCAAACTGTCGATCCGGCTGCAAGCAGGCAACAAAAGGCGTCTCCTCAGCTAAAGACGGGGGTGCAGGCAGCTTAAACCAAAGCACATCAAACTGGCTTTTTGCCTGAGTTATTGACAATCCGGCTAGCTGGCGCAATCGAGAATAACGCCCATCGCAGGCAATAATACAATCCGCCGAAACATCTTTTTGTTCTCCCCCACGGTTAGCGCGAACGCCAATCACGGCATCTTCCTGCCTCAGTAGCTCGCTAACCTGCCAGCCCGCCAAAAACTCAAAGTTCGGCAGTTTCTTTGCCCGATCCACCATTGTCCGCAGCAGTCCACCCTGATCGATAATCTGTGTCGCCAATCCTTCATTCTCAGGCTCTGTTACGCGCATTCGCCGCTGACCACCCACGTAAAAGTCCCAGGAATCTAGCCGACGAGAGGCGACCTTTCTGAAAGTCTCTTTTAGTCCCATCTGATACAGCGCGTCGAGGCCAGCAGGCATTAACCCTTCACCTCGAAAAACCCGCTCAAACGCCACTTCTTTTTCTAGCAGCGTCACCTTCATCCCCTGCCGAGCGAGCAGCAAAGCAGTTGCCACCCCGGCTGGCCCAGCCCCTACAACAACAATATGCTTCATACCTGCACAGGCAACTGATCTTCCCCAAACGTCAAGATCTGCGCCGCCGTCAGACTAAACTTTGGAATTGCAGCAGATTGAACAACAGCATCTTCGCGATAAACCTGGTTCTCATACTGACCATCCACCCACAAACAGATCGTTATCTGCTGCGCTTCAGGGTCGATAATCCAATACTCCGAAATGCCTCTAGCCGCATACTCAGTCCATTTATAGCGATAATCTCGATCTCGGTTTGTTTTTCCGGGAGAAACTACTTCTATTGCAATTAATGGCGGCGGCATATTTTGTAGAAGAATAGCCTGTTTTGAACTTAGCAAAGCGGTATAAGACTCTTCTGAATGGACTAACAAATCTGGATACCTAGCGCTAGCCCTTCGCTCAGTTACCTGAATTGCAGTATCTTTATGGGCTAGCAATTTGGACGGATATAGTTTAGCTAGCTCAAAGAGGAGAAATCGCGCGATCGCTGAGTTAATCGTACTCTCAAGCGTCATCTCTACTAAGACTCCGTCTTTTAGTTCGTAACGAGTTTCTGTCCCATCGTCATAAGCCAAATAGTCCGCTATCGTCATGTATGGAGTGGAGGGTTCAACGGTGCGAGGAGATGCTTGAGTCACGTTAAAAATCCTCCATTACTGACACACAACTAATGATAGGAAACCTACCTCAATCTTAGCAAACCGCTCCCTATCTAGACCTTAAGCTATATCTTAGTCAACGCAGAAGCGATCGCATCTTCAAAATCAACTTCTCCATCGTCTCAGGCAAAGGCGCTTCTCCCATCACTAATTTCCCCGTCACCGGATGCGCCAGCGTCAGCCGAAAAGCATGAAGCGCCTGCCCCGGCACCTTTACGCCCAAAGACTTACCCGACCCATACTCCGAGTCGCCCACAATCGGATAGCCCAAATGCGTACTGTGAACTCGAATTTGATGAGTGCGTCCGGTCTCTAGCTGAAAATGCATCAGCGTATAGTTTCCCAGGCGCTCAACGACTTTCCAATGCGTAACGGCTTCTCTTCCACCCTGTTCTACTGGCAAAATAGTCATCTTTTTACGGTGCTTAGGATGGCGACCCACCGGCTGATTCACCGTGCCTCGCTCTTCACTAGGCGCACCGTTAATCAAGCCCAGATATTCTCTTCGGGCGGTCTTGGCCTGAATTTGTCCTTGCAAACTGTGTAGCGCCATCTCAGTCTTAGCCACCACCATTGCACCCGTCGTGTTCTTATCGAGCCGATGCACAATGCCCGGACGCTGAACGCCGCCCACGCCCGTAAGCTGATCGCCACAGTGGGCCAACAGTGCGTGAACTAAGGTGCCGCTATCGTGACCAGGAGCCGGGTGAACCACCATACCGGCAGATTTGTTGATAATTAAAAGCTGATCGTCTTCATAGAGCACGTTGAGCGGGATATCTTCGGGAATGAGTTCATAAGGGGTGGCCTCTGGAACGGTAATAAGGATGCGATCGCCCACCTTCACCATTTCCTTTTTGCGATCGCACACCACCCCATTCAGCCGCACCTCACCCTGCTCAATCAGCTTTTGCACCCGAGCGCGAGACAGCTCGCCCACCTGCTTCGCCACCCACCGATCTAATCGCTCAGGCAACGGCTGCCCCGCTTCAGCAATGCGTTCAATCGTCTGCTCAGAAATAATCGTGACCTCAGGTGCAAACTCAATCATAAGATCTAGCGCCGCAAGTCATCAGCTATTGGGCGCTGTATTCTGCACGGCGTCCCAGTGTTCGTCGTGCATGGGAGAAGCTGGTGCAAGCTGAGATCTGAGATCGACAACCCTGCCGATAACGGCGATCGCTGGAGCCTCAAACCCAGTCTCCTCAACCCGCTCACCAATATTAGCCAGCGTCCCCACTAGCTCCTCTTGCTCTGGCCTTGTGCCCCATCGAATCAGCGCAACTGGGGTCTCAGGCACGAGTCCTGCGTCTATCAAAGACTGCGTAATGTTAGGCAAATTGTGAACGCCCATGTAGACCACGATGGTTTCTGAGGCGCGGGCGATCGCCTGCCAATCCACATTAGGCCGATACTTCCCCGCCGACTCGTGCCCGGTTACAAACGTCACCGACGAGCTGTAACCCCGATGCGTCACCGGAATCCCGGCATAAGCAGGCGCAGCAATTCCCGCCGTAATTCCCGGCACTACCTCTACCGACACACCCGCCGCAATCAAGTCCTTCATCTCCTCACCGCCACGACCAAACACGAACGGATCGCCCCCTTTTAGCCGGACAACCACCGCGTACTCGTGCGCCTTTTGCAGCAAAAGCTGAGTAATTTCAACTTGAGACATTGAATGACGGCCGCGTCGCTTGCCTGCGTGAATCCGCTCAGCTCTGGGGTTAATGAGCTGCAAAATCGGGTCGCTGACCAGCGCATCGCAAAGCACCACGTCGGCGCACTCTATGAGTGTTTTGGCTTTTACCGTCAACAGTCCCGGATCGCCAGGGCCTGCCCCCACCAAATACACCTTGCCAAGCGGTGAAGCAGCAGAACTTCTGCCGGTTTCAGGCTGACCTAAATAAGCGCTAGCTGAAGAGTTAAGAGTCATAGACAAGCATCGTTTTGGAAGGCTTCTCAAAGCGTCCTCTAGAAAATATAGCTCAGAAAACATGGCTGGCTTTTCCAAAGGCATCGCGGAGCGGCTACCCTCCATTCAATCAGAACTTGCCTATGCTTTTTGCTACCTGTGCTACGGCACCCGATCAATCTCTAGGGTTTTAGAACAACCTTGATACACTCATCCTTTTTATCTCGAAAGATCTTGTATCCTTCTGGCGCACTGTCCAGACTCATGCGATGCGTAATCACAAAAGTGGGGTCGATCTCTCCTTCTGAAATCTTCTCTAGCAGCGGCTTCAAGTACCGCTGAACGTGGGTTTGCCCGGACTTAATCGTCAGCGCTTTGTTCACCACCGCACCCATCGGCACACTGTCAATAAAGCCGCCGTACACGCCCGGAACCGAGACCGTACCGCCTTTTCTACAGGCTGCGATCGCCTGTCTCAAAACGTAAGGCCGCCCCGTTTCCAGCTTGATCTCTTGCTTCACCCGATCCACAATCGCCATCGCATCCGTCCCGTGAGACTCCATCCCCACCGCGTCTATGCAAGCATCCGGCCCCCGTCCGCCGGTCATCTCTTTAAGCGCTTCGCCCGGATCGGTCTCTTCGTAGTTGATCACAATCGCGCCGCTTTTTCTCGCCATCTCAATACGCTCAGGCACCCGATCAATCGCGATCACCTGCGCGGCTCCCATCATCTGCGCGCTGCGAATAGCAAACTGACCCACCGGGCCACAGCCCCAAACTGCAACCGTATCGCCTTCTCGAATGTCGCAGTTCTCAGCCGCCATATAGCCCGTCGGGAAGATATCGGTTAAGAACAACACCTGTTCGTCGGTGAGATGATCGGGCACTTTAATCGGCCCCACGTCGGCAAAAGGAACGCGCACGTATTCGGCCTGTCCGCCCGCGTAGCCTCCGAGTAAATGCGAGTAGCCAAAAAGACCTGCTGGAGAATGGCCGTAGAACTTCTCGGCCATCCAAGCATTCGGGTTGCTGTTATCGCACAGCGACCACAAATCGCGATTGCAGAAGAAGCAGCCGCCACAGGAAATCGTAAAAGGAATGACCACGCGATCGCCCGCTTTCAAATTTTTAACGCCCTTACCGGTCTCGACCACCTCACCCATAAACTCGTGGCCCAAAATATCGCCCGACTTCATAGTGGGAATATAGCCGTCGTACAGATGCAAGTCCGACCCACAGATAGCCGTAGAAGTGACCTTAATAATGGCATCTCTCGGATTCAAAATGGTTGGATCGGGTACGGTGTCTACGCGCACATCTTCTTTGCCATGCCAGCAAACTGCTTTCATAAGTTGTTCCTGTTTGAGTTGTTTCAGTTTTGTTTGAGTGTTGTTTGAACGATTGTTTCGATCTTCTTAGAACTGTTTCCAAAGAACAGATTTGCACAAATACGCCGCCAGATTAACCCTGTGGCTGTCCTTCCACGGTGGCGATCTCGCCCGTTTCCATGAGTTGCTTAAATTTGCTGAGCGCGTCTCCCACCTGCTGTTCGGGTTCCTCACCAAATAGCTTTGCCACCGCTGCGGCTAGCACTCCGCCCGGCATACTGTATTCCAGCACCACTTTTACTTCCGTCCCGCGATCGCCCGGTGCCGGTTTAAACCGCACAAACCCAGAATTATTAATATCTGCATCGGCCACAGAAGTCCAGGCAATTAGCTCATTGGGCCTGTCGTCCACAATTTCAGCGTCCCATTCAACGCTTACGCCCATCGGCGCTTTTGCCTTCCAGCGCGATCGCGTCTCATCCAAAGTCTGCACCGACTCCAAATGATTCATAAACGTCGGTAAATTCTCTAAATCTCGCCAGTAGCCATACAGCAGCTCTACCGGCTTACTAATGGTCACCGTCTTTTCAACGCGAATGTCCTGCTCTAGCCCAGCCGCCTCGCCAATCTTTTCAGGCAAACTTTTGTCGCTAGTCGTCCCATGATAGGCCAACCCGCCGCCTGCTAACGCCATAATTGCGCCCTTCAGCGAGCGGCTTTGCAGCCCTCGAAGCACCATCGCACCGCCTGTAATCAGCGCCGTCCACCGCTCGGCTTCACTAATATCTGTTTTATCTCGATCCGGTTCTTGACTAGATAGCGCTTGATCGTTTTGCTGAAGACCGCTGTTCGGTACAACTTCTTCCATTACTCTATTCCCAAGACCTGCTCATTTATCGTAATGAGGCGACCTTAAGGCTTCGTCTGTCTGAAGTATAGAGAACGCACTGTCTTAAGCATTAGCTGCCTAGATTCAGCGACTCCCTAGCAAGATATAGACGGCTAGATCTGCCATTTCATTCGTCGCCCCTAGCGTCGGCAGCAGTCGAAACTTCACCTTCGGAAACCGTTCGGCTAGCTCCTCGGTGCGAAGGGTAATCGCATCGGTAATACCGCCAGCAAACAAAAAGTAGGGAAAAATTGCAATTCGCTGCGCCCCTTGTTGCATCAGCTCGATTATTTTTTCTTCGATATCAGGCGCGATCGCCCAGTAAGCCACTTCCGTATTTAGCTGCTGGCCCAACATCTTAATTTTACGATTGCCCTTAGACCGACGGCTACCATGCGCCACCAGCAAAGCCGCCTCTGCCGGAACCGCTTCAATCCGCTGATTCAAAACGTCTAGCATTTGAGCATGGCCCCCCAAATGCGGACACAGCGTTAGCTCAATAGCGTCGCCTAGTTGCTGCTTTGCCTTCGCAATCTCGGCGGGCAAATCTTCCATCACATGCACGCCCGCCATTAAAAACACAGGCAACAGCTTCAGCTCGCGAACGCCCGCCGCCATCAACCGTTGAGCAAACTTAACTATCTGCTCGCTCAGCTCAATGGGCGAAAGCTCCAAACAAGCCGTGCCCACAATTACATCACAGTGAGCTGGCGGGGCTTCAGCGCTGGACTTAAACTGCGGTCGAGTCAGTAGCAGCGTACGACTTGCCCCCTGTCCTTTCGTAGAATCGCCCAGCGAGTAGTCCTCTGCAAAAGAACGACTGTCACCCTCTACGGAGGTCTCTACGGAGGACGGCCTACGATGGCCTTTGGTCTTAGCCGACTGCAGCGAGTCTTCTAAGCGCTGCCGCACTAAGTCAGCCAGCCGGTTCATCGCTTCTTTTGGGCGAGGGTCACGGCTACCGTGCGAGATCAATAAATATGCGACTGGAGCGACCACTGGTTTCAAAGGATACCTTCTTAAAATTTATGCGAGTCTACGACTGGGTTCAGCGGATTAGCTTTATGCCTGCTTTAATTGATAGCGAAGATTGAGCGATCCGAACAATTAATTTTAATTATTCAATAAATAAACCGCCTCCGAATGTATTACAGGTTTCAGTTTTGAATCTTTTAGATAAAGCCGTCCTAACCCATATAAATACTTAGCGCGATCGCAAAGCCGCAAGTTCTACCTTCAGACAGAAACCTTTTTGCCCAGCCGCCATAAGTAGCCATTAGTAAAAGCACAGTGGTATACTCCTATGGATATGGCGAGCGTGGCCAAGTGGTTAAGGCAGTGGATTGTGATTCCACCATGCGCGGGTTCAAGTCCCGTCGTTCGCCCTCTTATTGAATATCTGCACTCAGCTTTCTGATCGAAGCGCTAGTGCGTCCTTGCTTGTGCGATGGCTTATTAGCGATCGCCTATCATAGAGTCATGCCGACTTAGCCGCAGATCCTATGGTTCAGTCCAATCTCAAAATCTATCTTCCTTCCGGCACTGAGCTTCCCGACTCAGACGATATTCCTGTGGATAATGAGGAACAAAATTTACTTCCGAACATTTTGTTATTTATTCTCAATACGCTGTGGGCCGAGCGCAAGGACTGGTTTTTTGGAGTAGATATGGGAATCTATCACCCAACCGCTCTAAATCCCAGGGTGCCAATTGTCCCAGATGCTTTTTTGAGCTTGGGCGTAGAACGATACAAGGATGGAAAACCCAGGCGAAGCTATGTTGTTTGGGAAGAAAATGACATACCTCCAACGCTGGCACTAGAAATGGGCTCTTGGTCTCCGGGTCGCGAATATGATGAGAAACGGGAGATTTATCGTAAATTAGGCGTTCTTTACTACGTTGTCTACAATCCTAATCACTGGCAGCGGGATAGACATCAGGCGTTTGAAGTATACAAGCTAATTGAGGGTAGCTATCAGCTACAGATTGGCGAACCCTTTTGGATGCCAGAGGTGGGATTAGGATTGGGCCGGTATGAGGGGAAGGTGAGCGATCGCGCCGTGGAGCTTTTAGGCTGGTTTGACAAAAAGGGTGATCGCATACTCACGTCTGAAGAGAAAGCAGACTATCTGCAAACCAAGTCAGAGCGACTAGCCGCCCGACTGCGGGAACTCGGTGAAGATCCAGAGTCGTTGCTGTAGGAAGACGAATGCTTTGTTTAGCTAGTGAGCAAATACAGTTAGGCAAATACAGCAATGACTCTTCTCCACCTCGGAGTTTCTTTTATTTTTCTTTTAGATAGCTTAATCTGTGCTTGAAGAGCAGGTAAGTAGCTAAGAGTAATTAATTATAAGACGGTCTAATTCATAATTGCCTCTTAC
>QBMC01000117.1 GCA_003242035.1 Nodosilinea foveolarum
GGGTAACTGCCGGGGTGGTCGGGACGGGTGTAAAGACGACCTTACCAGTGAGAGCTAGCAGGAGGGTTTCATTGTCCTGGTGAGTGGCAGCGGTTTTCCAGTAGTTGACGAAGCAGGCTTTCTCGTTGCTGATACAACTGAAGTCATCATCGAGCAGGAAGGAGCCGTTCTGAAGAGGGAGGCGATGGCCGTTGTGTTCAGCGTTGAACGACTTCTTGTTGGGGAACAGCTCGCACTGACCGCCGATGATTTCGACGCCGTGCGCGGTGAGGGCAGCGTGAGCGGCGCAGGCGAGACCCCAGGAGCTGACAGGTTCAGCTAAGGGAAAGTAGATGTGTAGCCCCCCTGAGGCGCTAGAGCGAACCAGGAGGTAGCGACAGAGGCCGAGGGCATCCATTGCGTCGAGAATGGGCTTGAGGCCACCGTTGCGCGGATGGAAGAGGCTATTGATATCGACATCAATCATCAGGTAGTTGGTGAGTCTGCCGAAGCGCTTGCCGAGGATGGCGACGGCGCGGCGATAGTGGGACTCGATAGTGCCGAGGACGAGGGGCACCTTTTTACCGGAGGGGTTGATGACGGTTTGCCAGCCGCGCTGAGTGAGCAGGATAGGTGACCAGCTAGGCTGAGCGAGCCAGAGGTCAAAGAAGCGAGCGGTGTCATCCGGCTCAGGGACGACGGCTGGAGTAAGGGCAGAATTTGCAGCCGTCTGGATAGCTGGATTTTGTAGCGGAGTAGAGGGAAAACCAACCTTTTTGGCCGCACTTTCCGGGCGTTTTACACAAAAGCCGATGGGTTTGCGGCTAGGGTGCAGCACTTTTTCAGAAAAGTGCTGCAAAAAGAAACTTTTTATTTGCTTAGAAGCCTCACAGGACATGCGTTCTGAGGAGAAACAGCCTGCGATCTCGCTGGATGGCCTACGAAGCCAATCAAAATCAGGTAACATGACATTGAACGTACGGATGCCCACACGCCTCTGATCCCTGTTGCACTTCGGTGAAAAATCAATAACTGAGACTCCTGCCAAGAAATACCAGTTATTAGATTGTGAAGGCTTCAGGATTTACTTTAATCGGTGACTAGAGAACGGTCTGAACCCTCGGGTTTGGGCCGTTTTTTAGTGTTTACTTGTTTTCTACTTTGTTGTCAGTTTCTCCTGCTGTTAACTCTCTAGGTGTGAAAGTACCTTCTGCTTTAGCTTGCTCTACAGCTTTTTCAACGATGAACGCGCCAAGATTGGCCACTGGCCTACCTTGACTATTCGCCCAGTCCTCTAAATGTTGATAGACAACATCAGGCAGTGTCAGAAAAACTCTTTTGCTCACAGAAGGCTCAGTCATAAATACGCCCTAATATTACTCCACCGCTGGCAAAAAGTAGCTAATTCTATGTTTAAGCTACTAAATAGGTGCTTGACGGCTACTGATTGGTAGCTTAACATGCTTGTACTGATCACGAACCGCAACAATTTGCCCTGAGCGATGACAGCTTGTGGTGCTTTGTTTCAGTTCGCAAGCAGACCCCTCCGACAGGGTTCAAACCCTGAGAGTATATGGCTTCTACATCAACCGCCCATCGCCTTTCTCAAACGACTCCGCTAGCAACTGTCGCTCGCCGCGCACAAACGCAGACAAACGCCCGCATCTCGCTCGATATCGGCTATCACACCTGCGTTGCCTACGACGGCCAGCAGGTTTCTACCCTGCGCTCGGTCTATGCCAAGCTACCCATCGGCCAAAAAGCACCCACCCTGCCCAACACTTTCACCATCCAGTTCGGTGGAGATCGCTACCTAGTCGGTGCAGGCGCACTGACCCAGCGCAACTACCTCCCGTTCGCCAACGAGGATAAGCTCAGCGCTCACCTGCTGAAGATGGCGCTCTACGCCTTAGCTGGACACGGCAAAGTCGATCTCGTCGTCTCGCACTACAGTGCCGATGAAGCTGCTGCGCAGCTCACCGCCATTCTCGAAGGCACCCATACTTTTGTGCTTGAGGGCGATCGCAAAGATCTAGACGTGCGCCGCGTCACCGTCCTAGACGAAGGCCGAGGGAGCTGGCTAATCGCGCAACAAAAGGGACTGATCGCCCCCACCGGCTACACCGCCATCATCGACTTAGGCTGCGATACGTTCATCACGTCGTTCTACACCGCCGACAGCAGCCGAGTCGAGCATCAGGCATACCCGCAGCAGGGGGCGAAGTCGTTGGCTACTGCGATCGCCGCTGACACCCGCCTGATCGAAGCGGTCGGCCAATGCGCCAACCGCTCTAAGCCCCAAGTCGCCCGAGTTCTAGACGGCTTCTCTCACGGCCACTACTACGCCCATACCGGCGCGAGCTGGGCTGAGTACTTCACTGAGTACCGCGATAGCTGGTTCAAAGGCGTCTTCGGCGCGGTGAAGACTGACTTCGCGCACCTGCTACCCGGCACCAAACGCTTCATCGTCACGGGCGGTGGCGCTCATCTAGTGGCCGACAAGCTGAAGGATGCCGCCGCGTTTGTCGTCCTCGATAAGCCCGAGATCGCGAACGCAGTCGGCGCTTACTACGCCCAATAAGGAGAAAGCACAAATGGAATTCACGCCCCCCGCCAGCGGCTCCACGCGCCTGTCCTCAGATGTCTGGACACTGCTATGCCACTACGCGACGAAGAACGGCAACAGCTCAACCAGAGAAGCGCTAGAACAGCTTGTACGTTGCACGATAGGCAACGCCCAAGTCGTGCAGCCAAGCAGCCTTGAAGAGAGCGCCGCCGCGCCGCCTACGCAGAATGCCGCCGCCGCCCTGGATGCGGTCTTGGCCTTTGATTAGTTCTGTAGACCCGCAGGGTAGGTGACTGCCCCGCTGAGTTTAACGCCGCTGCGGTCGAAGACCCTCAACTGCCACTGGAACAATCCGCTGCTGAAGGCGCGAACGATTGACTGGTAAATCAAAACAACACTAGGAGACCTTCAAATCATGGCTCACGTCAAGCCCAAGACCCCCTCTCAGTTCAAGGCATTCCTCAATCAGAAGTCCTCCACCGTCCTCAGCGATGATGGCAACCGCCAGATCGTCCGCCGCCCTAACTCTACCCAGCAGTGGGACTGGAACGGCACCCACTGGGTACTGCGCGGCTTCTCATAGCAAAGCGGGTCTATCGAGTGCTTCAACACTCAGACCCGCTTCTATCCCCGACCGAATCACAACAAACAACCGCAGGACAAAAACCATTATGCCTCAGCTATCGAATCAACAGATTGATAACTTACTGCCCGAACTACCCAGCCTCGCCCGTCTGATAATCGCCCGCGACCTCACCCGACAAAGCGAGCTACTGGCCATCGACCTAGACAGCAAATGCCAGTGCGGAATTGACAGACGAGAAGCCTATAACTTCATTCCCGACATCATCGGCCTAGACCCAACCTCAGCCGCTCGCTACACGCAGGGCTATCCGATTGCCGCCGGGATGAGCGTTGAGAATTGGGCCGCGTGGCTCGAAGGCTGTGAGTTCGTCGAAGCTCCCGGCTTTGTATGGCTCACTGTCTCCAAAGAGGGCGACCACGAGGACGGCATTGGCGGACTGTGCCGGACGGATAAGCGAGAAGCGATCGCCCCCTCGAACGAAGTCAGCGCCTTTCTCGCCGACCTAATCGGCTTCAACTCCGCCAGCTTCGAGCAGGGGCGCAGCGTTGTCTGCCGGATGACGGCTGAGAACTGGGCGAGCTGGCTAGCGCTGTTTGAAGTTGATGAGCTAGATGCCGAGACTGTGACTCAGCTCTGTTCCTAAGCCCTCCCTCACAACGGCTCAATGACCTAGCTCTCTATCCGCGCCCAGTCGCGCCGCTCGCCATGACTAAGCCCCACTTACTCAGAAGCATCGCCCTCTCGTTGCCGTTGGCCTTGGTCGCGGCGATAGGCGTAACGGCTCAAGAGATTCCCGCCGCTCAGCAGCGCTCACCGGCCACGTACGAGCAATACCCCTATCGCCCCGCCTGCCGCCAACTCACCGCCGCGCCGGGTAGCGCTGCTGGCTGGTTGGCTTGGGGGCCGACTGTTGAGGGTACGCACCAAAACTGGAAAGGGCTTCAGTCCTCAGTTGCACCCGAAGACGCTTATCAAAGGCTCGCTGATATTGGCCTTTGTGTGGTCGATGGCGAGCTGGTGCCCTTCGAGCAAATCGGCGTAGGTGCAATCTCCGCCGAATCAAAAACCAGAGGTCGCCGCAACGTCGCGGAATTGAAAGCCCGATTAGACAATCCCGAGTCTGAACCGGGCGAGACTTCAACGATGCAGTTTCTCTTCTGGTTAGCGGGTATCTGGGGTGCAGTGTGTCTGTTCGAGAAGTTCGAAGATCGGCCCTTGATGCGCAAGCTGACCGGCAACACCGATACCTTCGCCTTCACGCCACCAGATCTAGAAAGACCAACTGCTGAGATTCCCAGCCGAGTCAGTCCTGAGATTCTAGACGCGGCCAGCGCCGAGCGAGATCAGCGCAGCGCCTATCAAACGCTGCTCGCCTCGCCCTTTGTCAGTCGCGCCATCTTCGGTGGACAGCGCACCGGCAAGACGAACCTAGCTGCGCAGGCTGCTCGCAAGCTGAGCGAGACGCGCCAGATAAAGTTCTTCCACTTCAACCTCAACAGCGTTGCCGGTAGCGACGAAGATGCTAACTACTTCGATGTCGATGGCATTCGTTCGGTGCGAGGCGATCTCCTCCATGCATCCCCGGAAGAAGCCAAGCGCTTAATCAACGAAGTCAATGAGCTGATGGATGAGTTCATGACCTACACCCAGCCGTCAATCCTGATTGCGGATGAGTGGTCAGAGCTAGCGGCCTCGTTCAACGAGCATGTCGATCTACTCGCCCCGCTGATTGCATCGTTAGCGGCGAAGATTAGCGGCTTCGCGAGCAGCGGCATGAAGCGCCGAAAGGCGATCTGGACGATAGCCCCGGTGATGGTGGCCGGACAGCTTGAAAAGTTTGGCCTAGCGGTCAAATCACTCTCGCCGATTTTGGTAGCGATCGCTCCTGGTCATACAGCGAAGTGGGAAGACGAAGAACTGAGCTTTGACCGTTCGCTCTACGGGCAAGTCTCAAAGAACTACCCCGGCATCGAAGAACCGCCGACCGACTCAGCCGCGTCCCGCATTGCGTTTATCAACGGCAGATGGGCGGCGCTGGGCACCCGCTCGATGGCAACCGTCCCAGTTCAACCATCAGGCTTCGCCGCCGATGCTGCCACGATTGCCGCGTTGCCGACGACAGAAGATGACCTCTCCGAGGACTTGCAGCTATTCCGCGACTGGCTGACAGCGAAGCTAGGTGAAGTTGTTGAATATCGCGACTTCAACAACGCGAGCAAGTTCAAGTCCATCAGCCGCTCGCGTGAGAGCTTTGATTTTCTTTGTGACAAAGCCTGTATCAAAGGGTGGCTTTCCCCACGCGGCGACGATGGCTATCTGGTTATCAAGTAATCGCCGTGCGCGGCACTGTACGGCGAACCGTGCGGCGGCTGCGGTGCCTTATGTGGTAAGGGTTCTGGCCATGCGGCGTTTGTGCGGTGCCGCGCACGGTGCCGCGCCTCACGGCGAATCCGTACATTTTTCAGCCTTTATTTTTCACTTAACTACAACAGGTTTAAGCTATGCCTCCTGCTAACTCTCAGACCCTTCCGACTTCCACCAAAACCGGCTACGGCCCGAACTCAAGCGCAGACGAGCGCGTCAACTACCTGCTCTCCGACTACGACCGGGTAACCAAGTCTCTCGAATCAGCCAAACGTCAGCTCCGCCTACACAAGCTCTCGCACTTTGCCGCGCTAGCCATCGTGGGCTTAGACTCCTGGTTTTCCTATGACGTACTGATGGGAGCCGGAGATTCTGTCCAGATGGCCATCGGCCTGACCATTCTGATTGCCGTGACCCAGTGGCAGGTCAACACCGCCATCTTCAACCGCCGCATTACCGGCTTCCTCTCGCCCGACAGAAACCGCGACGGCACTGTGACGAAAAGCGAGTGGACGCGGTGGGGCTTCATGATTACTATCATCGTTTCGGTCTACGCGCTGAACGTCGGCACCAACATGATCGGCGTTGATAGCAAAGGACTAGGCTCACTCGTCTTTAGCGTTCCTGGTGTTCCTGAATGGAGTTGGCTAGCGGTGCTAACCTCGTTCTTCTTTGCCTCACTGCTGTGCTTTGGCGATGAGCTGATCAACGTCCTGGCCGATGACAACCGAGCCAGCCTGAAGCGGCGGATTCCAGACTTGCAGAATCAGCAGGCGGTACTCGATGCGCGAGTGCGAGAAGCGCAGGCGTTTAGAGAACAACTGATGGCGTCGGCAGAGGAACAGGGCACCCGGCGCGGTGCGAATTACCGGATCTAGAACAGAGCGAAGTTAGGAGGTAGCTGCGATGAGACGCGCTCGAATAAGCACCCGATTAAAGTTTTGGGCGAGACACAATTTCCGCAGAGTCACCCCTTTGACCTGGCTAATTTGGGCGCTGCTGATTTCTGACTTGAGCGCCCCCGGCTATCTCCGGTTCAATCTGGTTTTGAGACAGGTCGATGCGCGAGTGTTTATCCAACAGGCGTTAGAGAATGCAGCTAGCGATTAGAACAAACCTGAACTTTTACCGGCTGGTGCCATTGGCGCTGATGCTGTGGCCGATGGCGAATGTGATCGCCGACTATGCGTTATCGCCATTGTTTTTACAGAGTGCGATCTCCCGTGAGCCAATTTATTTATCAAAAGGCGATCGCGTTGCAGACTACGAAGTCTCAAGCGACTACGACCTAGCGAGAGTTCATCCCGTAAGCGGCACGGTAGAACCTCACTATGGGATTGACGTTGCGACGCCAACCGGCACGAAGCTGATCGCGCCCACCGTAATCGAAGTGCGCTGCTGGTACGACATCAACGGCGGCGGCGAAGTCGCTGAAGTCATCCCGTCAGAAGGCGATGCGATGCAGCTACTGCACCTATCCACCTGTGTGGACGGTATCTACAAAACAGGCGATACCTTTGCGCTGACCGGCGCTAGCGGCATCGGCACGGGCGCACACTTGGACGCTCGTCGCCTTGACAAAGCAGAACCAAGCAAGCAGAACATAGAGCCATACCTGACTGGAAAGCTACCCCCGCGCAACACTGAGCTAAGCGATCTCGATTTAGTCTGCTCGATTGGCGCAGCCGAAGGCACCCGCGATTCAAACTGTCAGCCGACCGCTGCCTATCGCGGCCACACTGATCCTGGCAACGGCGCGGACAATCTCGGTTCATTCTCCTATCAGCACAGAGCCAGCACCCCAGAAGACGCAGACCGTCGCCAGCTCACGAGACTCAGACAGGCCGAAGCCGATTTGCAGGGGCAGGCGGTCGATAAGTTTGGCCAGCCGCTATCGAAGCCCGCGCTAGGAGCCGCGCTCGATTTATGGAACCAGTCACCCCAAGCAGGCGAATCATTGATTGATCATTTACCATCAGCCAAGCCGACGAGCGGGCAGATAATCAAGGCGCGGTCTCAAAGTTACCTTGACCCTGCGACTGGCCAACTAGACGCGCCAGGACTCGGCAACGATGCGGCCCAGGTCGAAGCCGATCAATCCAGACGGACAGGCGAAGTGCTCTACCAGCTAGAGCGCAACCCAGACCGTTCAATTGGCTCTGAGCGTATTCCGTAGACCGACTCGCGCTGTAAACTAAAAGCTACCCGTCTCAGTCAGAGGATAAAATGTATGCCCTTTGATGTTCACCAACTGGACAAGTTAGATCACGAATCAGTTGAAGCCGAACTAGATAAGTACATTGAGGCAGCGGTCTCAGCGTTCGAGGCATCGCCGGAAGGAAAAGCGTTTGCCACCGAGTATCCCGATGCCGATGGCTGGGTCAGCACATTTATCGAACTAGGCTACAACTACGAAGGCAGAAGCCTGCCCGCGCTGAGCCAAAAAACGGTAGCGCAAATGATGGAATCGCTGCTGCCGCGCAAAATCACCGTAATGGATGCATCAGAAGCAGAGGAAGCCATCCCTGAACTGGTCGCCTTCTGGTCTTTCCTATCCCGCGAATACCAGCTACCCAAGGCCGAGAAGATTATTCATTATCTTCAGAGTATTGCAGGAAAGTTTGGCGAATGGATGGTCGATCCGGCGCGTGGCGGCATGGCCAAGAACTTTATTTTGAGCGGGATGAACGCCGGATATGACATGACCAGCAAGGCGGGTTTAATGGCCTATCAGCAAGCCTATAACGCGCAACTGCTGGGCAATCCGGTCAAAGGTTCGTGGAAACAGAAAATCGTGAATCTGTTCGGCGCTGCCCCGCTGTCTGACGAGCGACCTCTGGCTCTGCCGCCCAAGCCTGCCAAAAAGCAGCCCGAGGTCAAAAGTAAAGGCTTCGGCGCTGCCATCAAACCGAAAGGCTCGCAGCGAAAGCAGAAATAACAGCCTGAACGAAGCGTTGTCCTAATCCCTTTGCCCCAGGAGAAATGGTTTCATGCCCCAGCCCACCCCCAACTGGCAACCCCTGAGTATGCTGCCGATGATGACTGATATGGTCTCTGGAATGCTCGACGAGGTGAACACTCAGCTTCAGAGCCTGCGAGCGGCGCAGGAAAAGCCTCATGTGCTCGATGACTATACGGTAGGGCGCGTTCTCAAGGTATATGGCGAACAGCAAGACTTTTTATGGGTATACGAGGGCCAGCTAGCGCGCTGGCAAAAAGAGACCTTGAGCGTAACGCAACGCCAGCAGACCGAGCAGATGGCCACCCAGCTTGGCCAGCTAAAACCCGGACTGAGCGAAATTCTGGAGATCGCAGAAGACCTAAAAGGAAAGACCATCGAATCCATCCTCGGCAAAAGTGATGCGGAACTAGCACTAGAGATACTCTCCGGTCAGCTAAAGCCACCGATCTAAGTCCTCATCAGCCCGCCCATTTAACGTTCAGGAAAGCAAGCCGATGCCCATTGACGATTACGCCAGCGCCACCTTACTAAGCAAACAACTAGATGCCAGCGTGCCCTTCACGGTACGCCCTGGCAAACCGTTGCTAAAGCTGATGAAAGAACAAGGAACGCCGATGTCAGCCGACCGTGACTACGTAGTCGAGAAAGTGATGTACAGCGGCGATGAGGGCGGCATTATCTGTATGCTCCAAGGTGCCAAGACAGACAAGACGGTGGTGGGTTCATCGCTAACGCATCTGATTATCGACCCAGCGCACCCGCTAGCAGAAGCGGTCAGCGCTTACCGGCAACAGCGGACTCGACAGCTAAAGATGCAAGACCAGCGCGGCTTTACGGCTTTAGCTGGACAATCAGCGTCGGTCAAGAAGAAGAAAAAACGCAGCGGTGGTTTTGGCAGTTGAGAGATCATCGTCCCAGCGTAATTGTCCGTACAATGATCACAATGAAATCACTGCATCGACTGAGGAACACAGTGTAGAGCAACCACAACAGCATCCCAATTGCTCGACATTAGACAGTGCTAAATAAGCGTTAAGACCCCGCTCGATTGTTCTGGTTCAAATGCTCGAATAGTGCCTTCCGCTACTCTGAGTAATTGTTCGATCTCTTGAGTCGAACAGTTCCCACGACGAATCCAGATGACCTTTGGGGGAAACCCTCGAATCAAACTGAGATCGTTATAGTCGGCGTCGCGGGTCACGATGACGTAGCCATTTTGCTTTGCGTAGTCCCAAATTTGCCGGTCATCGGCTTCGCCCATCTCTAGCCAAAAAACATGCTGAGTCTCTGGGTATACGTCAGCCAATCGATCCACCAATCGCGGCGAAAGATTTTGGTCAAAGAGCAGCTTCATGCCGCAACGGTGAGCGTTTTTTGTTCGCGATCCGCCGCGTAGCTGAGGCAGGCCAGGATATCTTCTCGGGTGAGATAGGGAAAGTCAGCCAGGATTTCAGCTTGAGTCATCCCCGAGGCGAGGTACGAGAGCACATCGTAGACCGTCATTCGCATCCCGCGAATACAGGCTTTGCCACTGCGTTTGCCCGGTTCAATCGTAATGATGCCTTGATAGTTCATGGGTGAGCACAGGATTTCTAGGCTCCATTCTATCTTGAGGACTTCAGCTTTTCATGGCACTTCGGGCAGCTCAGCTCAGACTTGTCCACCCGTCGCCAACCCAACCCGCCCGCCTTGGGTCTTTCCCCACAGAGCGCTGAGGAATACCAACGACCGTAGCCGGGTTCATCTTCTGAGATCGCGTGGACGGTGCGATTAATCGGGGTCGCACCCTTGGCATCCTTGAGCACGTACTTGATAACAGCTTTAGGCTGCGGGGCGATCGCGCCAGGAACGACATATTCCGTTTGATCAATGGTGAAAACTTTAGATTCATTCACCATTGCTGTCTTTGTCTCAGCTTCCCAGGTGATGGAAACTGCGACTTCAGCCGCTTGCTGCACGAGCGCCAGACACTGCGCGACCTTCGTTTGCTGATTGCGGGCATAGAGTTTCTGCTCCCATTCCGCTATACCCTTGGCATCTAAGCTCATTGTGCGTTTACCATTCGCAAGCGCTTTGTCCTTCGGCACCCGCAGTCGAGTGTAGGTACTGCCGTTACCAGGACTGTGCTTTTCGAGCGTCACAGCAGTCGTCGCCGGGTCAACGGGAATGGCATCGCGTAACTGTTCGAGCTGGCTGATGAAGGTAGAGAGTTGCTGCGCTACAGAAGCCATATCTAAGCACTGGTCAGTTGGTGAACTATCTAAAATCTAACACCAAATAGTGAAAACAATCCATTCGTTCACCAAAAGCCTTCAAGTAAAACATTAGGGTGCTGAGTACGCTTCAACCTGCCGACGATAGTCGCCGCTACAGTACAACCGTCCATCGGTAGGCTATCTCAGAATCGTAAGCGTTCCTGAATGCGATCCTCTGTATTGAACTTAAGCAGAAAAGCCGTGGTTCTGCCCTCCTGAGATCGCCCCGTAATTTTCCCTTGGGAGGGTGTGAAATGCTCTGACCAGAATTGTTCTCTGGGATTGAAGAGAAAGGAAAAGTCACCTGTTTGAGGGTCAAAAGAGCCGAGGTCACTGCCCTTAAATCGGTTGCAACGCCAGCAAGCGTAGGCCAGATTCTCAGCGCTGGTTTGTCCTCGGTGCTTGAGTGCAATCACATGATCGACCTCATGCGGGTAGAAGCTCAGCGAGTCAGGGAGTAAGCAATATTCGCAGGCGAGACTTGCTCGCTCAAGGACGAGGCCATTAAGCGATCGCCTGCTGTGGCCTGCCGATTGTCCCCGCTTTGAACATAATGATGAGATGCTCAATTTGCTCGTATTCAGAGAGTTCTAGCTGTTCCTGCTGACTGAGGGCACCCCCCAGTTCTTTTTCAACGAGGAACTTTAGCCGTGACTGCATCTCAGCGGTAGGGCGAAAATCAGCAATTTGCTCAGGTGTAGGTTGGCTAGTGAGGAAGTCGAGCACATAGCGATAGACCTGAGCCGGAAGCGCTAGTGGGTGGAGGCAACGGCGCAGGAGTTCAGGGATCTGCTCCTTGACAGGCGAAAGCTGCTCCATCAAGTCATCAGGAATTTCGATTGTCAGCATGGCCATCGGCGACATCCTCCGCTGCTCAGTAACCACAATTTAGCGTAGTGCTTGGTTCTTATGAAAACGGAGTTGGTGGCTGAGTTGTTATCTTCAGCAACTCGCCGCCGTAATCCTCATAGTGTGACCTAGCCGCAGCCGGAGCGGGCAGGCTAGGCTTTGTCTAACTCTCATAGCGTCATGGCCTTTATTCAAGCTGGTCAAAACTGGCAGTTCAGCACAGAATCCGATCTCGAAGAAGTCATCTGGCGCAATCTGCCGAAGCTGCTTAGCCTAAGACCGCTTAGCCGTCAGTTTTCGATTAGTGGTAAGTTCTGTGACATCTTGGCAGTCGATGAGGCTAACCAGCTCGTCGTCATAGAGCTGAAGAATACAGAAGACCGTTATGTCGTCCAGCAGCTCGTGCGTTACTACAGCGTGATTCAGGCAGCAGAGACCTTGCCTTTTGAAGTGACCATGCGCGAGCCGCGTTTGATCGCGATCGCCCCCCACTTTCATGCCGATACGCTCACCGACTGCCAATACAGCACTTTAAAAGTAGAGCTGATGACCTTCGCGCTGGAGACATCAAAGAACGGACAACTGAGCCTAGTACTAAGCGATGTTTTTGGTAAGAAGCTGAGCACCTTATCCCTACCAAAAACACCGCTAGCCAAGCAGCCCGATATTGCCATACCAGAACCGCCTCGCAAGCTGCTGAACTGGCTCAGCCATAGCTCAGAAGCTGAGTATGACTGGGTAATGCAGATGAGAGCGCAGATCCTACGCTTCGACCCACGTATGAAAGAAGTGGTAACGGCCAGCAGTATCTTCTACGGACGCGGAAAGACCAAAGCCTGCTGCGAACTCAGAAAAGTGGGTTCAGCAGGCTACGTCGGCAGAGCGCTGGCCTACTTCTTGTGGCTACCGCACCTAGAGCGCAAACCACAGGTGATGAGAATGATGGTCGGATTTGAGATGAAGCAGCAACGAATCCTCGGACTGGCGCACAGTCACAGCTCGTACCGAACGGGCGAGGGCTGGAACTTTCCTGGGTCTGTAGAGCTGTTGCAAAAGCTAGGGTATCCGCAATTCCGAGAGTACTACCAGCCGCTACTCAACGCCGACAGAACCATCCGATCCTCACACGTTGTCGCTCTTGCCTTGCAAACTTGGCACAACAGAATATGAGCGCTGAGATAGCGCTAGCGCAGCTCAACCTGATTAAGCCACAACTTCACCTTGAGCTTTTTGTGGACTGATTCTAGAGAGCTAAGTAGAGTAGATGCTGAGCCTATCTTTATCGCGCCTATGCCAGACCCGAACCATTCGCCAGAACCGCTCTCTAGATATGTGGTTGAGCGCGAGGTAGAAAGAGCCGAAACCTTCGCGACGAACAATTTAAATGAAGGGTCTGGCGGCCCGATTCCGCCCAGTATGCTCGTGGTAGGAGAGCAACGAGAGCGGCTTAAAATCCTCCCTTTTGACCTGCCGGAGTTTACCGATCCGCCCAGCGTTTGGGTGGCGATGCTCCAAGAACGCCTAGCCGAGATTGGTGCGGTCGTCGGCCAGCGTCGCAATTTCCAGCCCGTCTGCGTGGTATCAATGATTGAGGTATCTGGCCTAAACCTTGATAGCTGGGTCTCCGAACTACAAGAGCGGAGTATGGATTGCGCCAACCCCGACTATGGCAACGCGATCGCCATTACCGCCGCGAACGCAGAAGGCTATCAGCTACGCCGCCTGTGTGAGATTCAGGAGCCTTCAGTCTCACCGACCGGTCAACGTTTGATTGTTTATACGCATGACGCTCAATCGCTGGGCGAAGTCAGTGAGATGAATGCGTTCTGGCAAACGTTTCAATCGGTCAGGCGTCTGACGCCTGGACAGGGCTTTGGCCAGCTTCGCATGAACTGAGAACCCGTGCGCGAAGCCTTCGAGCTGAAAGGCCAGTCGCAATAAGCCTCACTCAGCTACTGCTTTCACTTATGGGGTAGAGCAGCGGCCTGACGTGGTTGAGATAGGCCATATCCTTGAGCGTCTTTTTGTCGTCGCGAAAGAAGGTGTACGCCTCCTCCCAAACGGCCTCATCTAAAACGCTCAGGTCTCTGAGCGCTTTTACCTCAAGACCAAACAGGTGAGTTGTTTCCACGACTCGCTCATAGGTACTCGGATGCTGTTCTAGATATCGCAGCACCTCAGAGCCTTGAACAAACTCAAACCGTTGGTCAGGCAGGTGATAGGACATAATTTGATGCATGTGGTACTGCTCCAGCGACTTGCCACAGTCGGTATCAAGCCCCCACCAAGCCTGTCTAACCTGAGCAGAGTATCGCTTTCTCACAGACTTATCCAGCAGCCGAAAATCATTGATGAAGATGATAGTGACCACGCACTGAACCCCATCCTCATCCCGATAGGCTCCGGCGATCGCGGAGCGCAGCAGCGGAAAGAGCAATGTTGTTCGATTGAGCGTCTTGAACAGCCGTTTAATCTCGCGGTCAACCTGTGGTTGCTTTGGTAAGTAAGTTTTGACCTTAGCGCCATTCAACTCAGGCTTGAGCAAATTGATATAGAATCGCTCTTGCTCATTGAGCCGATGCGCATCAACCGCCTGCCAGTAAATGCGATGCCCTAGTTTCTTATGGGTGCGGATGAGCTGCGGATAACGGTGATGCCCTCTACCAAGCCATCGCCCTTGAAGGTTGAGTGCTTGGCCGACGTACCAGATAAACTGATTGCTATCGGCGACTACGTATATGCCAGGAGCTGCTGGGAGCTGCTGGCGATCGCTAAAAGGTACAGAGGGCCACTGCTGCCATTCCATAAATAAACTCTAAACTAGACCGCAGCCGAGACACCTCGTACAGCTTACCCAGACTAATTGCGCACTGATAAATGGCCTTCGAGTAGTTTTGGCGAGCAATAACACACCTGTCTTTTTCAGCGACACTATGATGTGTCCTGAATGTTCAAGATCTGACTATGACAAAACTTCCGAAGCAGTGGTATGCACAACAGGGCTATTTCATTTGCAGAGATAGCTTGATAGGTTAGGGACTGAAAACCCGAT
>QBMC01000118.1 GCA_003242035.1 Nodosilinea foveolarum
GTAAGAGGCAATTATGAATTAGACCGTCTTATAATTAATTACTCTTAGCTACTTATAGCTCTGAAGCTTAACTTCAGATCATAGTTGTCAATATATCCCCTACCCCCGGATTGTTTCAGTCTGTTGAAGACGATACGGTTGGTTTTGGTGTTATTTGACTCGTAGGTTCCGATTATTCGATATGCAGATACTTAAGCGAAAACGTCTGGTTGAAGGATTAGGCGTTTTGTTGGCTAGCTGGGCGATCGCAAGCTGCGCCCCCACGCCCACAGCGACTAATCCAGACAGCACGGCTCAGAATGCACCGGCCCAATCTGGCTCTGCTGAGCAAATTGTGTTGGCCATCGGCGGAGAAAGTGAAGAAGGCTACGACCCAACTTTAGGCTGGGGCCGCTACGGGGCACCTCTATTTCAAAGCACCTTGCTAAAGCGCGATGAGAACCTGAAGATTGGCAACGATCTGGCGACCGACTACAGCGTCAGTGAAGATGGTAAAACCTGGACGGTGACGATTCGAGAAGACGCCAAATTTTCCGATGGGAAGCCACTGACAGCGGCGGATGTTGCGTATACTTTCAACCAGGCCGCAGAGAGCGGTGGGCTAACAGATGTTACGCAGTTGGAGAAGGCGACGGCTATAGACGATAAGACCGTCGAGCTGAAGCTGAAGAAGCCTCAAAGCACCTTTGTCAATCGTTTGATTACGCTGGGAATTGTGCCAGAACATGCGCACGGAAAAGACTATGCCCGCAATCCGATTGGTTCTGGCCCGTACAAGATGGTGCAGTGGGACGAAGGTCAGCAGCTAATTGTAGAAGCTAATCCTGACTATTATGGGGAAGCCCCCGAGATTCAACGGCTGGTATTTTTGTTTGTTGAAGAAGACGGCGCGTTTGCAGCGGCTAAAGCGAGACAGGTGCAAGTTGCATCTGTGCCGCAGTCGCTAGCGGTGCAAACAATTGAAGGGATGGCCCTACGTGACGTGATCAGCGTGGACAATCGGGGGCTAATGTTTCCTTATTTGCCCGCAAACAGTAAAAAAAAACCGGACGGTGACCCCATTGGCAATGATGTGACGGCTGATCTGGCAATTCGACAGGCCGTTAACTATGCGATTGATCGGCAGGCGTTAGTCGATGGCATTTTAGAAGGCTATGGCTCGCCTGCTTTTGGCCCGGTAAGTGGTCTGGCCTGGGAAGAGAGTAAGGCCGATATTGAAGATGCTCAACCTGAGAAGGCAAAAGAGATTTTGGCTGAGGCGGGCTGGGCTGATAGTGACGGCGATGGCGTGGTTGAAAAAGACGGGCTAAAAGCTGAATTTACGATCCTCTACAAGGCGGATGACAGTATTCGGCAGGCGCTGGCGCTGGCTACTGCTGAAATGCTGAAGCCGATTGGCATCTCTGCCGATGTGGAAGGAAAAAGCTGGGACGATATTGAGCCGTTGATGCACAGCAATGTGGTGGTGTTTGGCTGGGGTAGTCACGACCAAACAGAAATGTACAATCTCTATTATTCTCAGTCGGCGCAGGGAGACTACAACAACGCAGGCTACTACGCTAATCCCGCGATTGATAGCACGCTCGACGTAGCGATGGGTGCTCCTTCGGAAGCGGAGGCCGTGACCTATTGGAAGGCGGCTCAGTGGGATGGTAGTAAGGGCGTGACCACTAAAGGAGATGCGGCCTGGGCTTGGCTGGTAAATTTAGACCATACCTATTTTGTCGATGAATGCCTAGATGTGGGTCAGTCGCAGATAGAGCCTCACGGTCATGGCTGGCCGATTACGGCAAATATTACTGAGTGGAAGTGGACATGCTCGTAAGAGAAAAGCTGGGGAATGGGCGAACAGCAGCACTGTTGGTATTTATCGCGCAAAAGCTGTTGCGGTTGGGGTTGTTGTTAATAGCGGTCGCTATTTTTACCTTTGTGCTGCTGAGTTTTTCGCCGATTGATCCGGTGCAGGCTTACATTGGCGCAGATATGATGCAAATTAGCGCCGACCAACAGGCGTTGATTGCCGAGCGTTGGGGCTTGGATCAGCCGATGGGAAGCCGTTTTCTGGACTGGCTAGGCCAGCTTTTGCAGGGCAACTTGGGGACTTCGCTGGTGTTTAATCAGCCGGTGAGTGTGGTGATTGCTTTGCGCTTTCAAGCATCTTTGCAGATGCTGGCGATCGCCTGGTTATTCTCCGGCTTACTCGGCCTAGCGCTGGGCATTATCGCGGGCGCACTCGAAGGGCATTGGGTAGATCGGCTGATCCGGTTGTACGCTTATACCCTGGCTTCTGCGCCTACGTTTTGGGTGGCGTTGTTGCTGTTGATTGTCTTCGCGGTGTCTTTCAAAATAGCGCCGATTTGCTGCGCTGCGCCGCCGGGTGTGCTCTCGCAAAACGTTACTTTTTGGCAGCATTTACACCACTTACTTTTGCCTGCGATCGCCCTTAGCGTCATTGGCATTGCCAACATCGCTTTGCACACCCGTCAAAAGCTGATCGATGTGCTTCACAGCGACTATGTGCTATTTGCCCGCGCTCAGGGCGAGAGTCTGTGGAATATTGTGCGCTACCACGGCTTTCGCAATATTCTGTTACCGGCGATTACGCTCCAGTTTGCTTCTTTGAGTGAGCTGTTTGGCGGTTCGGTGCTGGTCGAACAGGTGTTTGCCTATCCGGGACTAGGCGAGGCGACGGTACAGGCGGCATTGCGGAGCGATATTCCGCTACTGGTTGGAATTGTGTTCTTTAGTGCGCTGTTTGTCTATACCGGCAATACGTTGGCAGATTTAGCTTATCCAATTATTGATCCGCGTATTCGTTTGGGAGGTCGATGAGAAATGACGATAACGGTTAGCCCGCCAAAAGCATCACCGAGAATACGGTGGCAAAACAACAGAAGGCAACAAACTTTAGGCGCGATTGTTTTATGTACCGTTTTCCTATTGGGAATTATCGTCAGCCCCTGGCTTCTAGGAGATTCAGGACTGGAGACTGTGCTTACTCAGCGTAATCAGCCGCCCTCGCTGGCTCATTGGTTTGGGACTGATTGGCTGGGGCGCGATATGTTGAGGCGATCGCTCCACGGTCTTTCTTTGAGTTTACGAGTGGGACTACTGGCGGCTAGCGTTAGCGCGGTGATCGGGACCGGCTTAGGGCTAGCCGCTGGAACATTTGGCGGCTGGGTAGATGCGGTCATCATCTGGATTGTTGATGTTTTCTTTAGCCTGCCTCATTTGGTACTGCTGATTTTGATTGCCTTTGCGGTGGGCGGGGGGACTAAAGGGGTGATTATTGCTGTCGCGCTGACGCACTGGACAAATCTGGCGCGGGTGATTCGAGCGGAAGTGTTGCAAACCAACAGCGCTGAGTATGTGAACTTATCTCGAAAGCTAGGAAAATCGTCGCTCTGGATTGCGCGTCATCATATGGTGCCGCACGTGGTGCCGCAGCTACTGGTGGGCCTAATTCTGTTGTTTCCTCACGCGATTTTGCACGAGGCGGCGCTGTCTTTTATTGGAATTGGTCTCTCGCCTCATTTACCGGCGATTGGCATTATTTTAGCGGAGTCGATGCGTCACCTTTCTACGGGCTATTGGTGGCTAGGGGTAATGCCTGGACTGCTCCTGCTGCTTTCTATAAAAGCCTTTGATTGGTTGGGCGAGAATTTGCGATCGCTCCTCGATCCTAAAACCAGTCAGGAATAATCATGCTCTCAATTTCCAACTTAAGCGTCACCTTCACTCAATACGACCAAGGTCTTCGCCGCAAGCAGCTCTCTGTTATCACAGATCTAGACCTCGATGTGCAGGCCGGTGAAGTGGTTGCTATCGTGGGCGCGAGCGGTTCCGGCAAAAGTCTCTTGGCTCATGCGCTGTTGGGGATTTTGCCAGAAAATGCCACCGTCAGCGGCACGATGCAGTTTAAGTCAGAACGGTTGACGCCTGAACGTTGTCGGTCACTACGAGGGAAAGAGATCGTCCTGATTCCTCAGTCGGTGGGCTATTTAGATCCGCTGATGAGTGTGGGTAAACAGGTGCAGCGGGTGGCTCAGCTTGCAGGACGTACTAGAACAGAAGCGATCGCCGAAGTAAACCAAACCTTTGCCCGCTACGATTTGCCAACAACCACAAAAGATCGCTATCCCTTTCAGCTTTCGGGCGGTATGGCCAGACGAGTTCTTGTTTCTACAGCGGTCGTGACTCAGTCCCAGCTCGTGATTGCCGATGAACCTACGCCGGGACTGCATCCCGATGTTGTTAAGGAAACTCTTAGACATTTACGAGAACTAGCAAGGGAGGGACGAGGCGTTATTTTAATTACGCACGATATTGAGGCGGCTTTGCAGATTGCGGATCGCGTCGCGGTGTTTTATGCCGGGACAACCGTGGAGATTGCCAACGCCCAAGATTTTGCTTCAGAAAACTTGAGACATCCTTACACGCAGGCGCTTTGGCGATCGCTGCCGCAAAATGAGTTTGTGCCGGTGCCGGGAAATCAGCCGAGTCCGGAGCATTTGCCGGAGGGTTGTTTATTTAGCGATCGCTGCCCCTGGGTAAGCGAAGTTTGCAGAGCCGAACGGCCACCGCTAAGAGACCTAAAAGCAGGATGGGTGAGGTGTGTTCATGCTGACGGGTGATAGTTTGTGGTTTCGCTATGGCGATCGCCTCCCTTGGGTCGTACAAAACAGAAGTTTGGCCGTGGTTCCCGGTGAAGTGCTGGGCCTAATGGCTCCTTCAGGGTATGGTAAAACAACTTTGGGCAAGCTGTTGTCGGGCTATTTGTCGCCGGTAAAAGGAAAGGTGACCCTGAACGGAAAACCTGTGCCTAAAAAAGGCTATAGCCCAGTGCAGCTCATTTTTCAGAACCCCGAGCTGTCGGTTAATCCGCGCTGGCGCATTGATCAAATTTTGCAGGAAGGCTATTTACCCGAACCTTCAGTCCTCAAAGCGCTGGGCATTCATCCCGGCTGGCTCACGCGCTATCCTCACGAGCTGAGCGGCGGCGAATTGCAGCGAGTAGCGATCGCCCGCATTCTCAATCCCTCCACGCAGTATCTCATTGCCGATGAAATGACCGCCATGCTCGACGCCAACACTCAGGCGCTGATTTGGCAGGGCGTACTCTTTTTTGTGCAACAACAACAGGTCGGGCTGATCGTCATTAGCCACGACGAACCCCTACTTCAAAGACTCTGCGACAGAATTCTGAGACTGGATGACAACTCGATAGGTGTAACAACATCCGTTCAACCGGCTAGCATGGTTTGATTCTTAAAATACGCTGAATCTGCCTACTGCAAAAGCCGACTCAGCGCCTCAGAAACCGAACTCAGCAAATCTGGGCGTACACCCGCTACAATTCCACCTATAAAGCCAAATAAATGCCCCTCCCAGGACACGGTGTTCTCATTAGAACTTGGCAGCATAGACCATAGCTGGTTGCCGTACATCAAAAACACAATAATCGCAAACCCAATCGTCAACAGAGTCTGCACCTGATAGCCATTAATTAATAAAAAACCGATATAGCCAAAGACCAGCCCACTGGCACCTAGATGAATCGCATCGCGCCCAAACAGCCAGGTGCCCAGTCCGCCAATCAGCAAAATCGTGACCGTAATCACATAAAAGCCGCTGTTACCTTCAAGCTCCCCTTGGACTAAAATAAACCAGCCCAAAACCAGAAAAGGGATAGTATTTGCTATCAGGTGGCCAATATCACGATGAAGCAACGGCGAGAACGGAATGCCCAACAACCCGATGAGCCGACGCGGACGAATGCCAAAAATTTTACCCAGCCCGTTGCCTAGCAGCATATTCGTCAGGCTCGCTATCCAGGTCACAATAACGCAGTCGCGCAGCACCTCAGCACTCTCTCGCCAGTCTGCATCGCCTTTATACAGCGCTAAAGCCACGCCCCCTATAATTAAATAGAGCAATAAAAACTGTAGCTTAGGATTCAATGCGCTAGTCGCCGCTTTGACGGCTGCTTGGGTTGGCCCTTTCATGAAATAACTGTTTAATAAACGGCTGTCTGTGAGCTAAACGTGCCCTGCGAGATAATCCTAATGCATTTGATTAGTCGCAGCGGCTAAATACCCGCATCTATCTGGCAGTATGTGACAATAGAAAGCGTTGGTTTTAGTACTTAGGTTTAAAAAAGGCATGAATATGAAAGGGTTTACTACGTTTTTACTGGCAGCTTGCGTCACGCTAGTTAGCTGGCTAGGGTTCGCCGCACCGAGCTGGGCTTACATAGCAGAAGACGTAGACGCGCTGAAAATGAACAACGAGTGCCCGGTTTGTATCCTCAACGATGCCGACCTCAGCAATCAAGACTTTCACAGCGCTAACTTGAAAGTAGCGTCTTTAACCGGCGCAAACCTCAGCCATACAGACCTTTCTAAAACCAACCTCATGCTAGCCGATCTAGTAGAGACAAATCTCACCGAAGCCAACCTCAGCGGCGCTGAAATGAATGGCGCACAGGCCCAAAACGCCAACCTCACGGGTGCCAACCTCAGCGGCGCAACCTTAACCCAAGCCAACCTCAGCGATGCTAACTTCACCGATGCTAAGCTGATTGGCACAGAAATGACCGCAGCCGTCGTCGGCGTTGCCAACTTTACCGGCGCAGACTTAACCGACGCCAACTTACGAGCCGTAAACCGCAGTCGGGCCATTTTTTGCCACACTATCATGCCAGACGGCAGCGAAGAAAATCGCAATTGCCAGGGCCAATAGACTTGAAACAGACTTGAAACAGACCCGGAGCAGCCCCTTGATTAAAACCGCCCTGCCGCCAAATCAGCCAACCACTCAGCCCATAGGCAAGCCTCCAGGAGTGCGCCTCCTTCGGCAGCTAAAGTGGATATTAGATCCGGTCAACTATTTGGAGGCGACCAAAGCCGAGCTGCCAGATTTTTTTGAGGAAGACGCGCTCGGGTTTGGGGAGGGGCCGCTGGTCATCACTAGCCATCCAGAAGCCTTGCAGTTTATTCTCAGCCGTGATCGCACCCTTTTCCACTCACCCGGCGAATTTAACCGCCTGCTCGCCCCGCTCATCGGCGATGCCTCAGTTATTATGCTTAGCGGCGATCGCCACAAAGAGCGGCGGCAACTCCTGGCTCCGGCCTTTCACGGTGATCGGCTCGAAGTTTACGGTCAGCTTATCTGTCAGCTCACCGAAGCCGTCATTGCCGAGCTAAGCGAGGGAGAACCCTTTGCCGCTCGCAAGCTGACGCAAAAAGTCTCTTTACAAATTATTTCCAGCGTCGTCTTTGGCCTGACAGACAGCCCCCGCTCGCACGAGATTATGCGGGTACTCACCGATACAGTCGATTTATTTGGCTCTCCGACCTCAGCGTTGATGCTATTTTTTGGTGGCCTCCAAACCGACCTGGGGGCCTGGAGTCCGTGGGGCCAATTTGTGCGACGACGGCAGCAGCTAGACGACTTAATCTACGCAGAAATTCGCGATCGCCAGTCCAACCCCGACGACAGCCGCAAAGACATTCTCTCGATGCTGATGGCCGCCCGCACCGAAGACGGCGAAGCTCTGGGCGAAACCGAGCTACGAGACGAGCTGATGGCACTGCTGATGGCAGGCCACGAAACGACCGCCACCGCGATCGCCTGGGCAATGTATTGGACGCACAAACAGCCAGAAGTCAAAGCTAAACTCTTAGCTGAGCTAGATAGTCTAGGCCCGGAAGCATCCCCTACTGAAATCGCCGCGCTGCCTTATTTAACGGCTGTTTGCAAAGAGACTTTGCGGCGATCGCCCGTCGCCATGTTTACGTTTCCTCGCGTCGCCAAAACCGAAGTCGAAATCATGGGCCGCACCTTCGCCCCCCAAACCACCTTTCTCGGCTGCATTTTTCTGACCCACCAGCGAGAAGACCTTTATCCCAATCACACCGCCTTTCTCCCCGAGCGATTTCTAACGCGCAAATATTCTCCTTACGAGTTCATCGCCTTCGGCAACGGATCTAGACGCTGTGTGGGTGAAGCCCTCGCTCAGTACGAGATGAAGCTAGTTGTGGCCACTCTGCTCTCGCGCTATCGGTTTAGCTTGGCGAGCGAGCAGCCCGAAATCGCCAAGCGCAGAGGCGTCACCCTCGCTCCCGCCAAAGGCGTCCCCATGATCTTCCAGGGCAAAAGAAATCCATGATCCCCAAACAGTCCGAACCTATTAAAACAACAGAATCCTCAAATCCCCTCGTATTTGACCGCAGCGACTGGGGCCATATCCGCCTCACAGGAGCCGACAGAGTTCGCTTCTTACACAATCAAACTACACAAAATATTGAACAACTTTCTGCGAACCAAGGCGCACATACCGTCTTCGTTACCTCTACCGGACGCACCCTCGATCTCACGACGGTATACGCCCAATCAGATTCCTTACATGTCGTCACTTCGCCAGACATGGCCAAGCCCCTCTACGATTGGATGGATCGCTACATATTTTTCTCAGACAAAGTAACGCTCGCCGACGAGAGCGAGCAGACCTTTATGTTCACCCTTTTAGGCCCAGGTAGCGACGACATCGCTCGCAAAATTGGCGCAGACGCTCTGATGGGTAAAGCTGAATTTAGCCATCAGCAGATTTCAGTTGCTGGAGCGGAAGTTTCTATGGCGGTCGGTAGCGATTTAGCGATCGCGGGCTATACCTTGTGGGGCGATCGCGCCCAGGCTGAAACCGTATGGCAAGCGCTCTTAGTCGCAGGTGCAACCGCAGGCAGCGCCGAACAGTGGGAAGATCTACGCATTCGCCAGGGACGCCCCATGCCTGGAAAAGAGCTAACCGACGACGACAACCCACTCGAAGCGGGGCTTTGGCCTGCCGTTTCATTTGAAAAAGGCTGCTACATCGGTCAAGAAACCATCGCCCGACTCAATACCTACAAAGGCGTCAAAAAAAGGCTGTGGGGTTTGGCGCTAGAGCACTCAGTCGCCGTTGGTGAGACGGTTTGGCTAGGCGAAGATAAAATCGGCAAAGTAACTAGCTTCACAAGCGCTCCATCAGACAGTTTGCCCAACAGTTCATCGAGTTCATTTGCCCTCGCTTATTTACGGACAAAAGCGGGCGGCGAAGGCTTAACAGTCACTGTAAATGCCACAGAAGCTGAGGTCGTAGCGCTGCCTTTTGTTACCCATAACTACCCCACGACTACCGAAGCCACCGCATAATTCACGCGTAATTCATGGGTAACTTACATTATCTCCAGTTAATTCGTCTGTTCGGGAATGCTATTGCAGCAGGCCCTGGAGATTCTAAGAACTGGCGCCTAATTTTTTAAAGCGCTGTTGTTTTAGGCTGCTTGCTGCGTTAAAGCCCTCTTAAACAACAGTCCATGTGGTCGAAATTCAAAGCGGTTACTCGGCATACAAGGAGTGCTCTAGTCATTGCCCCTACGGTGCAACAGCGGTGATTGTAGGCAACTTTTTGGGTGCTTTTGACCTACTCGAATGGGAAGTCCGAGACACTTTTTTTCGGCAGCGACCGGCTGAAGCGTCCGATCAGACTATTGTGGTCGTCACCATTGACGAGCTAGATATTCAAGCCGCAAAAGACTGGCCTATTCCCGATGGCATCCTGGCCGAGGCTTAGCAGACTTGGTGCTAGATACAGACCGACGAGTGCGGCGGGCGCTGCTGACTTCAATTGATCAAGCCTCTGGGGAGATGAAGGCAGGATTGGCGACCCAAGTGGCCTTGGCCTACTTAGCCTCGGAAGGAATTTCGCTAGAAGCGGTGGATGCCGACAGGCAAAGGTTTCAGCTAGGTCAGGCAGTTTTCGAACCGCTGCGATCGCAACAAGCTGGCTATGCCCACAAAGATTTAGGCGGCTACCAAATCTTACTTAACTGGCACGGTGACGAAGATCTGTTCATTACCGTACCTATGCGCGATGTGCTTTCAGGGCAAGTCGATGATGATTTAATGAGCGATCGCATGGTGTTCATCGGCTCCGTTGCCCCCAGCACCAACGACTTTTTCGAAACCCCTTACAGCAGTACCCAAAAAGACAACAAACGGCAGGTCATGTCAGGCGTATTTGTTCATGCGAACATTGCTAGCTAGCTCGTTCAAAGCGCACTCTATGGTAGAACAACCTTAGTCGGATTTACCGGCTGGCAGCAGCAAGCCTGGATTGTTTTCTAGACGCTACTAGGTACAGGCGGTAGCTGGATAATTTCCGCCTCTCAACAAAAGAAACTACAGTTTCAGTTTCTCAGAGGTGCCTGCTTTAAAGGAACCCTAGCAGGCACTTTGCTAGTTACCGGAGCCTACGCCGGATTTACGTTAGGGCTACTAGTCCCCGTAGTTGCACCGCTCACGGCCTTCACCGTCAGCAGTTTGGCAACCATCAATGCGCACCGACAAAAGCGTCTGCAAGATACCAACCGCCAGCTTGCAACCGCCAACGCTCAGCTAGAAACCACCAACCTTCAGCTAGCCCAAGCCAACAACCAGTTAACCGATTACTCCAAGACATTAGAAATACGAGTAGAAGAGAGAACCTGCTCTTTGGCAAAAGCCAAACAAGTCGCTGATGCCGCTAACTAGGCCAAAAGCGACTTTTTAGCCAATATGAGCCACGAGTTGCGCACGCCGCTTAACGAAATTTTAGGCTACGCTCAAATTCTAGAGCGAGCAGACCTAGCTCCCAAGCAAAAACAAGGCGTCAGTATCATTCATCAGTGTGGCTCCCACCTGCTAACGCTCATCAACGATATTTTCGATCTCTCCAAAATTGAAGCTCGCAAGCTAGAGCTACACTGCCAGGATTTCGACTTCCTTCTATTCTTAGAAGGAAGTCGAAATCTATAAAATTCGCGCCGAGCAAAAGGGCGTGACCTTTCAATGCGAGTTCTCGCTAGACTTACCACCTGCTGTTCATGCAGACGAAAAACGCCTGAGACAGGTACTTATCAATCTGTTAGGCAATGCCATTAAGTTCACCGAAAAAGGCTGCATAACGCTGAAAGTGAGTCTTAATGAAAAAACAATCAACAGCCAGACGCCCAACGAACAGGCAGCTAATGAACCGAGCCGCCGCTTTTACTCTCTCCTCTTCCAAATTGAGGATACGGGTGTAGGGATGGCGCCAGCACAGCTAGAAAAAATATTCTTACCGTTTGAGCAGGTCGGCAATACCGACAAAAAGGCATCCGGCACCGGACTCGGCCTAGCTATCAGTCAGCGAATTGCGGAAATGATGAACAGCCCTTTGCAAGTTACTAGCAAAGTTGGAGAAGGCAGCGTTTTTTGGCTGTCGCCTAAAATTTAATCGGCTATGAGCTGGGTAAAGCAGCCAAGCGGACGGCAAGTGGTAGGGATTGACCTAACGGACAGAGAATCTGCCCCCAGCATCTTAGTTATCGACAAAAATGAGTCGGCCCAGCAAGCCATTGTTCAACTTTTAGAGCCGATTGAGTTTAGGCTGACGGTTGCCCATGATGCTGCAAGCGGGCTGAAAGCAGCGATCGCCCAACTCCCAGACTGCGTGATGACAGAGCTAGATCTGGTAGATGCTACTAGATGCCTTGGATCTGCCTTTTATAATCAAAGACGCATACAAACTACTAGAATCCTTACGGATCGGCTCCGACAGAATTCGACAGATTGTGCTGTCAATGCGGAACTTTTCTCGTTTAGATGAGGCCAGCATCAAGTCGGTAAATATCCATGAGGGCATCGACAGTACGCTGCTTATTTTGCAGCATAAGCTGCGCACGGGTGTTAACAATAAATCGGTTGAAGTCGTTAAGCGGTATGGTCAATTGCCCTTGGTAGAATGCTATCCGAGCCAGCTCAATCAGGTATTCAGGAACATCTTGTCTAACGCTGTTGATGCTTTCGAGGAGCACAATAGTCAGATGGAAGATCAGCCATTTACCATCGAAATTACAACAAGTCTGGCCACCGCGGAGTCCATCCTCATCCAAATAAAAGACAATGGTATGGGCATTCCGGCGCAGATTCTCAACAAGCTGTTTGATCCCTTCTTTACCACAAAGCCCGTTGGTAAAGGCACCGGGCTAGGTCTGTCCATCAGTCACCAAATCATTGTAGAAAAACACGGTGGAGAAATCAATTGCGCCTCACAAAGGGGACAGGGCACCTGCTTTACCATCCAGATTCCCATCTCTCAGCCCGTAGAAGCCTCCTACTTAGCAGAAAATACGCTCTCGCAAATATCCACTGCCGGGGACAGTCTAATTACAACATTTGCTGCTGACTTAAAACCGTCGCTCTCAAAACCGCTATCGTAAAGGCAACTTTCTTTTCTTAGCGGAGTTATTTGCTTGCGATGCTTCAATCAGTCCATTCCCAGACTGTCTCAGATTGTCTGATAATATTTACCCGCTACCCACAAGCGGGCCAAACCAAAACCCGGCTAATTCCTGCCCTGGGCGCAGCCGGTGCCGCTAGTTTGCAACGACAGATGACAGAGCATCTGCTCAGACAGTTTCAGCCCTTTTGCACGGAGAAACAGATCGGCTTACAGGTACATTTTGCGGGTGGTAGCGCAGCCCAGATGCTGCACTGGCTAGGCCCAGACCTATCGCTAACGTCCCAGTGCGGCGGTAATTTGGGCGAAAAACTAATATTTGCGCTGACCCAAACATTTGCTAAAGGCACAGCGCGAGCCGTCGTCATTGGCAGCGATTGCCCCACTCTGAGCGGCCATGAAATAGACCAGGCGCTAAAGCAGCTAGACTCGCACGATGTGGTGTTAGGCCCTGCGGCTGATGGAGGTTATTATCTCATCGCCTTACGAGCCATGCATCGCTGTTTGTTTGAAGATATTCCCTGGGGAACCGACCGGGTATTGGCAGCTACGCGGGCGATCGCTCACAACCATCAGCTCTCAGTCTTTCAGCTCAGCGTACTTACTGATATCGACCGGCCAGAAGACTTACCTATTTGGGAAGCCCCGCAAGCGTTAGCAGAACCTTTCCCCTAAAAAGTTGCCACTTCTAAAGCTCAGATGAATCAGCCGAGCTAAGCAACAGTCCCCAACTCGGACTATAGGAATGCACCCGATCAGTCTGCTGACTATCCGCGTCAACTAGCAGCCGATTCTCATTGGCCCACTGAAATAAAGACCCTTCTAAGTTAGCCGCTGGGTAACCCGACGATTTCAACTGCTCTACCAGACGAGCCGAGCGATAGCCGATAGAGCAATAAACTACAACAGCCAAATCCTTGTCAGGATTTATCAATGCTACCTCATCTACAGACGTTGCTTGACAGGCATCCAGTAAATGACTTACTGCATACTCTTCCGGCTGGCGAGCATCAATTAGCAACAGCGGCTCATTCTGTTCAATTCGGCTAGCTAATGCTGTCGTAGAAAGCTGTTCAACCGTTGGAAAACTTCTGCGTATCCAGATTTTTACGACTTTCCAAGCGATCGCCCTCACCGGGTTAAGGCGGTGACTCAAGCGAATAGAGTAAACCATAAGCTATCGGATGTCCTCATAAAAACGCTTTAACCTCACTGCCGAGACGCCCATTCCCCACAGCGAGCCAATGGCTAAATAGATAAAATTAGCCTTGAGGACGCCCCACTGCGCCACCCGGCGATCAGATGATTGCACGGTGCGATTAACCTGCTTTATCTTCCCTTTCTTCGCCAACCTAACGCATAAATCAGCATCTTCCATAATGGGGAGAGTGCTATCAAACCCATCGCAGTCCCAAAAATCTTGATACCGACAAAACATCACCTGATCGCCAAACAGCAGTCTTAGCCCTCGAAAGAACTGCACCGGGCGAAACAGGAGCGGCGCGTAATAAGTTTTGAGCGCGTTGTGCAAAGTTGTACTCCAACGGGTTTGAGTCGGCCCAGCCATAATCGAAATAAACCCGCCGCAGGCTATTTTAGAATCAGACAGCGTTTCGGCAATCACCGCAACTAAGTCGTCCGGCACTAGAGTATCAGCATGAAGAAAGCACAATATATCTCCCGTTGCCTGCGACGCCCCTGCATTCATCTGATGCGATCGCCCCGCCAACGAACTCAGCAAACAAACCTTCTGCACAGCAAAAATCTCCGACTTTCGAACTATCTCCAAAGTATTGTCTGTGCTGCCACCATCGACCACTATAATCTCCTTCGCAGGCGGATCTAACAGCATTAAGTGGCGGAGCGATCGCGCCAAATACGCCCCCTCATTCAGCGTCGGAATAATAATCGAAACGTTTGATCTCAAAGCCATGCAGCGCAACAACCTTTCATTCTACGACCAGTGGGCCGATCAGTGGTGGGACAAAAACGCAACAGTCGCCCCCTTAGATAGACTAAGGAACGAGGATTAAATAGTATACGATTTTATGATTGCTGCGGGCGAGCTACATAGTTCCAGTTTGGCAGAAAGTCATCAAAGATAATCGGCATCTGCTGCTTAAACTC
>QBMC01000119.1 GCA_003242035.1 Nodosilinea foveolarum
GGCGATCGCTCAGAGAAGGACACTTCTCTCTTCTGTTGATTCACGCAACAAAGCCACCCTGATTACTTATCTTGGCGCTCTAAAAGGAATAGGCCGAATGTTCATACTCAGTCAGGACTCAATCAGCTAGCAGACAGATTTTTCAAAGGTTATAAAAGATCGGATTTACCGAAGGAACCAACGACCGTTCCTGATGAGGCAGTCAGCGCAGTTATGAGATCTGCTTATGGATACTCGTTAGCTCAGTCTGAGAGAATAAAGAAGGAGCATCAGCATTCAATGAGTGCGGAGAACTGCGTAGGTGCTCTTTTAGAAAGGTACCTCGATTCAGTGCTGCGAACTGAGGGGTGGCACTGGTGCTGCGGTGACTTCGTAAAAGCAGTGGACTTTATCAACCAAGACGAAGATGGAAAATGGATAGCGCTGCAAGTTAAAAATCGAGATAATTCTGAGAATTCCTCTAGCAGCGCAATTCGGAACGGAACCCCTATTCAGAAATGGTTTCGCTCCTTCTCTAAGAAGCCAAAGACAAATTGGGATAACCTACCGCCTGCCATGAGAAACAAAGGGCTTTCGGAAGAAGGTTTTCTGACTTTTATCGAAAACTACATATCTTCTGCGAGCGGTAGTTTATAGCCGCCGCCGCTACAGCAAAAGCTCAGTTTGCAAGGGTATATCTTGTCTGGCTGCGGCGGTTTTTTTAAATTCGTTTTCCCATTGGAGCTGAGACGTTTTTTTATATCTGGAATATTTAAAATTGGGAAAGTCTGGAAGCGGCTGTTGCTCAATTAAAGCTTTTATGGTTCTGCCAATAGCTGCGCCAAAACTTACAGGAACAGCGTTGCCAACTTGTTTATACTGCTGTACCAATGGCCCTGCTAGCTGCCAGTCTTCAGGAAACTCTTGCAAGCGCTTGTATTCCTGTATTGAAAGCGGGCGGTCTTCGGTGGGATGAGCTAGGTCTGTAGCTGGCATTGCAGGATGAGTAAGCAAGGTAGGAGAGGGCTTATCCCAGGCTAAACGTCTTAGAAATCCTGTTTTGCCTCCGCCTGAATAGTATGACTTACCCATTGCTTCTTTCTGCAAGGAGTCTGGTAGACTTTTCCAATTTTGACCGGGTTTCAGTAATCGGTAGTATCTTAACCGCTTCTCTGGAAAACTGAGATGAGTGTGTTGCTTAATGTCTGAGATTGTTTGTTCAAGCGTTTTCCAGTGAGCTAAGCCAAACTCTCCATCCTGTGAATGCGTAGGCGGAATGAACGGAACGGACTCTCCAGATCGTGCGCAGATAATGACAACTCTCTCGCGAACCTGAGGGGTTCCGTAGTTGGCAGCATTGTATAAGTTAAATGAATAAGAATAGTTGGCTCGCTTAAGCTTGCTCAACACAAAATTGAGTGCTCCTCCTTTCAATTCATCTTCTGATAGATTGGGAAAGCCAGCGCCTCTTTGATCGTGAGGGCGATGGTTCATTGGGCAAGAAAGCAATCCTCTGACATTTTCGATGACGATGAACTTTGGTTGGAGGGCGATCGCTAAGTCAATATACTTCAAAAAGACATTGCCCCGATCATCATGGAACCCTTGGCGCTTACCGGCTGTACTAAATGCCTGACAAGGCGGGCCTCCCATGACCAAATCAATATCGTCTGATGGAGATAAGTTTGCCGCATCCAAAATATCTTCGGCGCAGTAGTTATTAATATCTCCTAATAGAGCTGTATCAGGTCGATTGAGTGCAATGGTTTGTCGGCAAAATTTATCAACTTCGCAGGCAAGCTTCACGTCGAAACCAGCTTTCTCTATTCCCAAATCTAAACCCATCGCGCCTGAAAAGAAACTCAATGCAATAGGTCTTTGCTTAGGTTGACTCTTAAGACATCGGTAGACAGCATGGTCTTCGGCAACAATATGAGCTGTTTGCAGGCCGTAGTCTTGTAAACTTTTCTCTTCAATTATCCAAGAACTTCCTACCTTTTTAGCAGTCAGCAGTTCTTCTCGACAAAGTGTTCTTATCCTCTGCGGACTAATTCTTAATCGTTCAGCAGAGTCTTTTACGCTTAGAAAGGTACTTTTCACAGGTTTCTTTTCCGAAACTCTCAGAGGGTACCTAGTATTTTATCAGAAGACGTAAGGGTGATCGCAGTAGATGCAAAAGTGGGCTATCCTTCGGCTTGTAATGCGATTGAGACGCTGTTGGTGCATCGGGCGATCGCGGCTGAGGCGCTGCCGGTGATGGCTAAGGCGCTGCGAGCGGAAGGGGTGGAGTTGAGGGGCGATCGCGCAGCTAGAGAGATTTTGCCTGATATTAAAACTGCGACAGAGGAAGACTGGGCAACTGAATATAGCGATTTAATTTTGGCTGTTCGAGTTGTTGATTCTTTAAAAGCGGCGATCAATCACATTAGTACTTACGGTTCGCGGCATACAGAGGCGATCTGCACCACTAATCAAGCGGCTGCCGATACTTTTATGGCCCAGATCGATGCGGCTGGCGTCTATCATAATTGTTCTACTCGCTTCGCTGATGGCTTTCGCTATGGATTTGGTGTGGAAGTGGGCATTAGTACCCAAAAGATGCCGCCTCATGGCCCGGTGGGTTTAGAGGGACTGGTTACCTACAAGTATCAGTTAGAAGGTAAGGGCCATATTGTTGCCACTTATTCTGGAGAAAACGCTAAACCTTTCACTCATCAAAATCTAGGGATTTAATGGACATTATTCATATCAACGGCATCAGGGCTTTTGGCTACTTAGGCGTGCTGAAAGAAGAGAATGTGCTAGGTCAGTGGTTTGAGGTGGATCTTAAAATCTTTATCGATCTCTCGAAAGCAGGAAAGAGCGATGCGCTAGAGGATACGCATAGCTATGTGGAGATTGTGCAGGAGACGACTCGGCTGATTGAGACCCAGAAGTATAAACTGATTGAGAGTTTGGCGGATGCGATCGCAACTTATGGTCTCAATAGCGATAATCGTATTCAATCAATCAACGTGAAGGTAACTAAGCCGACGCCGCCAATTCCTGCATTTAGTGGAACCGTTGCTGTTGAGATTATGCGATCGCAAACATCCTAGCTTCTAGGGCAATTCGCTAGACCCCATCAGATAGCGATCGCACTCCCGCGCCACTCCTCTGCCTTCATTAATCGCCCACACAATCAAACTCTGCCCCCGACGACAATCACCCGCCGCAAACACACCGGGCTTATTGGTCGTATACTCTTCATGCTCAGCCTTCACATTGCTGCGCTCAGTGCGCTCAAGGCCAAAGGAATCTAGCAAAGGCTGTTCTGGCCCTAAAAAGCCCATCGCCAACAGCACTTGCTGCGCTGGCACTCGCTTTTCACTACCGGGTACGTGAAGTGGCGTATAGCGCCCTGTTTCTACGTCTCGCTCCCAATTCACTTCTACCGTATGGACAGCCGCAACGTTGCCATTACCGTCGTCCTCAAACTGGGTCGCTGTCGTCACATATCCACGCGGATCTTCGCCAAAGAGAGATTTTGCCTCTTCCTGACCGTAGTCAAGTCGATAGATTTTCGGCCACTCGGGCCAGGGATTTGCGGGCGATCGCGCTTCGGGCGGCTTGGGCATAATCTCTAGCTGCGTAACGCTCTTACAACCGTGGCGAACTGAGGTAGCCACGCAGTCTGTTCCGGTATCACCCCCGCCAATGATAACGACATCCTTGCCAGCGGCTGAAATATAGTCATTACCCGGCTTTCCATCTAGCACGGCCTGAGTATTCGCCGTCAAAAACTCCATAGCAAAGTTAATGCCATTCAGAGATCTGCCTTCAATCGGCAAATCGCGCGGACGGGTAGAGCCGGTACATAGAATGACCGAGTCAAAGTCATTCAACAGCTTTTCGTGAGAGATATCTTTGCCAATTTCGGTGTTGCAGGTAAAGGTGATGCCCTCTGCTCGCAGGATATCTAGTCGCCGTTTGACGATGTCGTTTTTGTCGAGCTTCATGTTGGGAATGCCGTAAGTGAGCAGTCCGCCGGGACGATTGGCCCTTTCGTACACGGTGACGGTATGCCCCGCTTTATTAAGCTGGTCGGCTGCCGCCAAACCCGCCGGACCGGAGCCAACGACGGCAACTTTTTTACCTGTTCGTTTGGCGGGCGGCTGCGGCTTAATCCAGCCTTCCTCCCAGCCTCTTTCAATGATGGAATACTCAATGTTCTTGATCGTCACCGGCGGATTGGTGATGCCCAAAACGCAAGAACCTTCGCACGGGGCGGGGCAAACTCGCCCGGTGAATTCAGGAAAGTTGTTGGTTTTGTGTAGGCGATCTAGCGCTTCTCGCCAAAGTCCTCGGTAGATCAGATCGTTCCATTCGGGGATGAGGTTGTTGACGGGGCAGCCGCTGGCCATGCCGCCAATGAGCGAACCCGTATGGCAGAAAGGAGTGCCGCAGTCCATGCAGCGAGCGCCCTGGTCGCGCAGGTTCTCTTCGGGCATAGGAAGATGGAACTCGTCCCAGTTGCGGATGCGATCTTGGGGAGCGATTTCGGAAGGTGCTTCGCGCAGGTGCTCGATAAAGCCGGTTGGTTTTCCCATGGTTTTACTTGGAGGTGAATATTAGAAAGGATGTGTTTGGAGGGGATCGGTGGGTGTGGCTTCGGCTACGCTCAGCCACCGGTAGTGCCGATACTGGGGGGCGGCTCGTGTGCTGAGAAAGAGCTTTCACAGATGGCCATGTGTTTGATTGAAGCTTATACTGAGAGCCGAATGAGTGCGTCCCCAAGCTTATTCGGAGGGCCAAATGAGTGTGTCTACAAGCTTATACCGAGGGCTGGGCGTAGCCGAAGCCCGGTCAAATTAGCTGCCGCCAACGCGGGCCAAATCACGAGCATTTTCTTCAAAGGCAGCAGACATGGCTTCGTCATTGCTAAGGCCATCATCTAATGCTTTTTGAATGTGCTGCAATACCCGCTTGTAGTCTCGAGGCATGACTTTGACGAACTTAAGCAAACTCGCTGTCCAGTCGGCTAGCAGTGCTTTCGCTTTTTCACTGCCAGTATAGTCAATATGCCGCTGAAGGATGTCTTTTAAGTCCTGACTTTCGTCATCGGTTTCGACCCGTTCAAGACCTACCATTTCGTTGTTACAGCGGCTGGCAAAATCTCCAGCTTCGTCGAGGACATAGGCAACGCCCCCGCTCATGCCAGCAGCAAAGTTGCGGCCTGTAAGACCCAAAATAACGACTTTGCCTCCGGTCATATATTCGCAGCCGTGGTCGCCGATGCCTTCTACAACCGCTTGAGCGCCCGAGTTGCGTACGCAGAATCGCTCGCCTACCTGCCCACAAATATAAGCTTCACCACCGGTCGCTCCGTACAGCGCTACGTTGCCCGCGATGATGTTCTCTTCTGCCACCAGCTCAGAGACTTTGGGCGGATAAAGCACAATCTTTCCGCCGCTGAGTCCCTTTCCGATGTAGTCGTTGGCATCGCCTTCTAGCTCCAGCGTCATCCCCTTAGGAATAAATGCGCCAAAGCTCTGACCAGCAGTGCCCTGAAAATGAAGATGCACGGTGTCTTCCGGCAAGCCTTCCCAGTGTTTCTTGGTAATTTCGTTGCCAACGATGGTGCCAACTACGCGGTTGACGTTGCGGATGGGCAAGGTGGCTTTGACTTTTTCGCCCCGGTTGATCGCGGGCTGACACAGCGAGAGTAGCTGCGTCATGTCGAGACATTTCTCAAGGCCATGGTCTTGCTTTTCGGTGCAGTAGCGGCCAATTTCGGGGCCGACATCGGGCTGATGTAGTAGCGCAGAAAGATCGATGCCTTTGGCTTTCCAGTGATTAATGGCGGTTTTAGGTGCGAGTACATCGGTGCGGCCGACCATTTCATTCAGCGAGCGGAAACCCAGCTCGGCCATGATTTCTCGCGTTTCTTGGGCGATGAACTGCATGAAGTTGACGGCATAGGCGGGGTCGCCGCTGAACTTGCTGCGCAGGTCGGGGTTTTGAGTGGCCACTCCGACGGGGCAAGTGTTGAGATGACAAACGCGCATCATAATACAGCCAAGGGTAATCAGCGGTGCGGTGGAGAAGCCGAATTCTTCTGCGCCGAGGAGGGCAGCGATCGCCACATCTCTCCCCGTCTTCATCTGCCCATCGGTCTCAATCACAATCCGACTACGCAAGTTATTCAGCACCAGCGTCTGATGCGTTTCTGCCAGACCCAGCTCCCAGGGAAGTCCCGCATGTTTAATCGAAGTCTGCGGCGAGGCCCCAGTCCCCCCATCAAAACCAGAAACTAAAACAACATCGGCATGGGCTTTCGCAACGCCTGCTGCGATCGTGCCAACGCCCACTTCAGAAACTAGCTTGACGCTAATTCGCGCTGCTCGGTTGGCATTTTTTAGATCGTGAATCAGCTCAGCGAGATCTTCAATAGAGTAAATGTCGTGGTGCGGTGGCGGAGAAATTAAGCCCACACCCGGCGTCGAGTTGCGTACCTTAGCAATCCAGGGATAGACCTTTTTACCCGGTAGCTGACCGCCCTCTCCCGGCTTTGCACCCTGGGCCATTTTAATCTGAATCTCTTTGGCTTTAGAGAGATAAAGACTACTGACGCCAAAACGACCGGAGGCCACCTGTTTAATCGCGCTGTTTTTAGAGTCGCCCCGTTCGTTTGTCCAGGTATAACGAGCTGGATCTTCGCCGCCTTCGCCCGTGTTAGAGCGGCCCCCAATGCGATTCATGGCGATCGCCAACGTCTCATGAGCTTCCTGCGAAATCGACCCATAGCTCATCGCCCCGGTCTTAAAGCGCTTCATAATCGCCTCAACCGACTCTACTTCGTCAATCGGAACAGGTTCTCTAGGCTGAAACTCCAACAGATCGCGCAGACGGAAGAACTGCTTACCTTGTTCGTTTACCAGCGCAGAATACTTTTTGAACAGCTCATAATTGCCGTCTCTCGTGGCCTGTTGTAAAAGGTGAATACTTTGAGGGCTAAGCAAATGCGCTTCGCCGTCTTTGCGCCACTGATACTCGCCGCCTGCGTCCAAAGCCGCCGCGTTGTTGCTGCCCGCCATCTGCCGCTCAGGGAAAGCGTGACGATGACGCATCACCGCTTCTCTTGCCAGTACGTCTAGGCCAACGCCCTGAATGCGAGAAGCTGTCCAGGTAAAGTACTTTTTCGTGACCGTTTCATTCAGGCCAATTGCCTCAAAAATTTGTGCACCCCGGTAGCTCTGCAAAGTAGAGATGCCGATTTTGGACGCGACCTTGGTAACGCCCTTAGTCGCCGCTTTAATGTAGTTTTTACAAGCTTGCTCGTATTCCACACCGCGCAGCAAATTCTCCTCGATCATCCGCTGGAAAGTCTCGAAGGCCATGTAGGGATTAATCGCCCCGCAGCCGTAGCCCAGCAGCACCGCAAAGTGATGAACTTCTCTCGGTTCACCAGACTCTAAAACAATACCAACGCGAGTTCGGGTGCCCTGGCGAATGAGATGGTGGTGCAGGCCAGCGACTGCAAGCAGCGCGGGGATTGGGGCGCGACTATGAGAGATATTGCGGTCGGAGAGAATGATCAGCGCGTGGCCCGATTCAATCGCTTCGTCGGCGCTCAGGCATAGCGCTTCTATTGCGCCGCTAAGTCCGGCTTCGCCCTGGTCGGGATCGAACAAGATTGGCAGCACGACGGTTTTGAACTGGGTGTTGTGCTTGATCTTAGCTAGCTCGGCGTTCGTCAGAAACGGCGTTTTGAGCTGGAGTAAGTGACAGCTTTCGGCGGTCGGTTCTAGCAGGTTGTGCTCAGCGCCAATGGTGGTGGTTGCCGAGGTGATAATCGCTTCGCGGATGGAGTCGATGGGAGGATTGGTGACCTGGGCGAAGAGCTGTTGGAAGTAGTTGTAAAGCAGCTTTGGCTTGTTGGAAAGTACAGACAAAGGCGTGTCTGTCCCCATTGCGCCGATAGCTTCTACGCCGTTTTCTCCCATCGGAGAAAGCAGCATCCGCAGCTCTTCAAAGGTGTAGCCAAAGGCCATTTGTCGCTGCGTAACTAGCTGAGGATCAGCGTCTTGTTTTTCTTCTGGCGCGTCGGCTAGCTGCTCAAGCGAAACCATTTCCCGCTCCAGCCATTCCTGGTAGGGTTCAGCCGAGGCAATCTTTGCTTTAATTTCTGCGTCGGGAATGATGCGGCCTTCCTTCGTATCGACCAGGAACATTTTGCCGGGTTCCAGGCGACCCTTTTTCACGATGTCTTCGGGGCGCACAGAAAGCACACCGGCTTCGGAGGCCATAATCACGCGGTCGTCTTTAGTGACGTAGTAGCGACCGGGGCGAAGACCGTTGCGATCTAGCACTGCGCCCATTTGGGTGCCGTCGGTAAAGGCGATGGAGGCGGGGCCGTCCCAGGGTTCAATTAGGCAGGCGTGGTATTCGTAGAATGCTTTTTTCTGGGCGTCCATGGTCTGATGGCCAGACCAGGGTTCGGGCACCATCATCATCAGGGCATGGGGGAGCGATCGCCCACTCAAAGTCAATAGCTCCAGCGTGTTATCAAAAATCGTCGAATCGCTGCCGTCAATATTAATCAGCGGCTTCGCTTTCTCTAAATCATCGCCAAACAGCTTGGACTCAAACATCGACTGGCGAGCCGTCATCCAGTTGATGTTGCCGCGCAGCGTGTTGATTTCGCCGTTGTGGGCGATGTAGCGGTAGGGGTGCGATCGCTCCCAGCTCGGAAACGTATTGGTACTAAATCGCGAATGCACCAGCGCCAGCGCACTCTCCATCGAAGGATCGCGCAAATCTAGATAATACTGTCCCACCTGCTCGGGCATCAGCATTCCTTTGTAAACCATCGTGCGACAGGAAGCGCTGGCCACGTACCAAAATAGGTCTAATCCCATGCCGCGAATCGCCCGGTGGCTTCGCTTACGCACCACATACAGCTTGCGCTCTAGCGCCAGTTCATCTAGCCCCTCGCCCGCAATAAAAGCCTGCTGCATAAAGGGTTCGCTCGCTTGCGCGGTTGGCCCCAACGAAGAATTATCCGTCGGCACATCGCGCCAGCCCAACAGAGAAAGACCCGCTTCTTCGACTGTTTGCTCAAAAATTTTGCGGCCCCGCGTGCGCACTTCAGCCGCTGGACTGGCGAAGATCGTGGCCACACCGTACTTTCCAGCCTCAGGTAGTTCCACACCCGCCACCTTTTTTAGAAAGCGATGGGGAATTTGAATGAGAATGCCTGCTCCATCGCCGGTATTAGGTTCCGCGCCGACCGCGCCCCGGTGATCCAGATTTAGCAGAATGCTCAAACCCTGCTGAACAATATCGTGAGAGGTGTTGCCTTTCATTTGCACGACAAAGCCCACGCCGCAAGCATCATGTTCATGCTGAGGATCGTAAAGACCTTGGGCTTCTGGAAAAGATGTCCGAATACTAGGCATGTTGGCAGAGGTAGGGGTGATGTTGGCAGGTTGACCGGAAAGACCCATCGGCCAAAAAATCCGAAACGGCGGTTTTTCATTATCTCCCACGGCAAAGAATTACGCAGAGCACTTAATAAAAAAACTAGATGCCGTAATAAATAACGAAGTGACTTAATAAATCCACTCAATATTTTACACAGACGGTTGCGCTAGATACGGATATTATGCGAGTGTTATGGGGTCTGGGTAGGTTGAGCCGATCCGTATTTTTGCCGATCCATCGCCTTACCGACGGTCAAGTTCAGCAAATCGCCAATCAGCATCACCAGCGAAGTAATCCACAGCCAGAGCAGCAGCACAATCACCGTCGCAACGGCGCTGTAGACGAAGTTGCCAAAGTGAGCTACATACAGCCGAAAAAGACCGGAGATCACAGCCCAGGAAAACGCGGCTAAAACTGCACCCGGCATCAGCGGTTTACCCGGACTCCACCGGCTAGGGCCAAACCGATAGACAAAGGCAAACGCCACCGACATAATTCCCAAAGCTAGCGGCCAGCGGAAAAGCCGCCAAACTCCGGATACCCACAGCCCGACTTCGCCAGTGCTACGCACCACCAACTGCTGCACAATTAGATCGCTCACAAATACCAGGCTAGAGGCTGTGATCAAAAGCGCAATAGTGCCAACGGTGAGGCTAATAGAAACCAGCCGCGCTTTCCAAAAGGGTCTGCGTTTGCGCAGCGGCACCTGATGCATTTGGTCTAGCGATCGCATGGCAGCACTCATCGCGCCCGCCGAAGCCCACAGTGCAAACAGGAAACTAATCGAGAACAGGCCGCGACTTTGGCTATCGACGATTTTGGATTCAAAACCATATATCAGTTCGGGAACGCCCGTGGGCGCAACTTCACTCAGCCGACTAGCTAGCGTTGCAAAAGTAGACTTAAGCGGACGAAATAAACCAATAGCAGTCACGAATGCCAGGATTGCCGGAAACAGCCCCAGCATAGAGTTGTAGGCCATCTCTGAAGCTAGACTGGGCAGTCTTTGGCGAAAGGTGCTGCGCACAACGACTTTGACGGTGTGCCAGTTGATGTAGCTTAAAAAACGAACAAATTCTACGGGCGAGAAGGTCAGCCAAATTTTTTGTAACGGCTGTTGCTGGCAATAGGAGGTATATATTCGCTTGGAAATAGATCCGTTTTGCGGTTGGGGCGGACGATCCATTGGGTTGCCAAGGTGTTGCCACCCATTACGGAGCAATTACTCTACTTATATAGCCTATCAGGGCGCAACGTAGGGGCGATCGCCTCCAACCTTGTCCTCAACCGCTACGCAAGCAGACATCCGCGCTAACCTTTCCGGATAGGGCGGCAATACCTACCTATTTAGCTCGTAGACACCGACTTGAAGACTGGGTAAGATTCTCTAAAATACATATATATGAAGTAACCCAAGGGAGGGGTAGAATCCATGCAGCCGAACGACCCGGATAAATTTACCGAGAAAGCCTGGAGCGCGATCGCCCGCACCCCAGATATTGTCAAGCAAGCCAGCGGACAGCAGCTAGAACCAGAGCACTTAATGCAGGCGCTACTAGAGCAAGAAGGGCTAGCCGTGAGTATTTTTGAAAAGGCGGGTGTGTCGGTTAATGAATTGCGCGATCGCACCACCGCCTTCATCAACAAACAACCCAAAGTCAGCGGCACCAACGACTCCGTTTATCTAGGCAGCGACCTCAACACCCTTCTAGATAGAGCCGACAACTATCGCCAAGGCTACGATGACGACTATATTTCGATTGAACATATTGTGCTGGGCTATGCCCAAGACAAACGCTTTGGCCAGGATTTGCTGAAGTCGTTTGGCGTTACAGAAAAAAAGCTAAAGCAAACGATTGAGCAGATTAGAGGAAAGCAAAAAGTGAGCGACCAAAACCCCGAAGGGAAATACGAATCATTAGAAAAATACGGTCGCGATTTGACGGCCTATGCCCGAGAAGGCAAGCTCGACCCGGTGATTGGCCGAGATGATGAGATTCGTCGCACCATCCAGATTCTGTCGCGCCGGACGAAGAATAACCCGGTGCTGATTGGTGAGCCGGGTGTGGGGAAGACTGCGATCGCCGAAGGACTCGCCCAGCGCATCGTACGCGGCGATGTCCCCCAGTCTTTACAAGATCGCACCCTAATCTCACTAGACATGGGTGCACTGATTGCTGGTGCGAAATATCGCGGCGAGTTTGAGGAACGGCTGAAGGCAGTGCTAAAAGAAGTCACTGAGTCCAGCGGTCAAGTTGTTCTATTTATTGACGAAATCCATACCGTCGTTGGGGCTGGAGCAAGTCAGGGCGCGATGGATGCGGGCAACCTGCTCAAGCCAATGCTGGCTCGCGGTGAGCTGCGCTGTATCGGGGCAACAACGCTTGACGAGTATCGTAAGCACATCGAAAAAGACGCTGCGCTAGAGCGTCGGTTCCAGCAGGTGTACGTAGATCAGCCTTCGGTAGAAGACACCGTCTCCATTCTGCGCGGTCTTAAAGAGCGGTACGAAGTTCACCACGGGGTGCAAATTTCTGATAGTGCGCTGGTTGCAGCCGCTACTTTGTCTACTCGCTATATTAGCGATCGCTTCCTCCCCGACAAAGCCATCGACCTGGTAGACGAAGCCGCCGCCAAGCTGAAGATGGAGATTACCTCCAAGCCCGAAGAGCTAGACGAAGTAGATCGCAAGGTTCTTCAAATGGAGATGGAGCGGCTGTCTTTGCAAAAAGAAAGCGATCCGGCTTCTATTGAGCGATTAGAAAGACTAGAAAAGGAACTTGCTGATCAGAAAGAAGAGCAGGCTATGTTGAGTGCGCAATGGGAGTCTGAGAAAAGTGACATTGCCCAGGTTCAGACAATCAAAGAAGAAATTGATCGTGTGAATGTGGAAATTCAACAAGCTGAACGTGAATACGACGCAGCCAAACTAGGTGAGCTGACGAACGGTAAGCTATTTGAGCTGCAAAATAGACTATCCGCAGCAGAAAAAGTACTGAGTGATTCACAAGTTCCCGGCAAAACGCTGCTGCGCGAGGAAGTCACCGAAGCTGACATTGCAGAAATTATCTCTAAGTGGACGGGTATTCCACTGAGCAAACTGGTTGCTTCTGAAATGGAGAAGTTGTTGAATCTAGAAGATGAATTGCATCAGCGAGTTATTGGTCAAGATGAGGCGGTGACAGCAGTGGCAGATTCTATTCAGCGATCGCGCGCCGGACTCGCCGACCCAGATCGCCCCATGGCCAGCTTTATCTTCCTTGGCCCCACCGGCGTCGGCAAAACCGAGCTAGGCAAAGCCCTTGCTAGCTATTTGTTCGACACCGAAGACGCCATTGTCCGCATCGACATGTCCGAATACATGGAGAAGCACTCAGTCTCTCGTTTAGTCGGTGCGCCTCCAGGCTACGTTGGCTACGACGAAGGCGGTCAGCTCACCGAAGCCATACGCCGTCGCCCATTCTCCGTCATTTTGTTCGACGAAATCGAGAAAGCTCACCCCGACGTATTCAACATTCTGTTGCAAGTGTTGGACGACGGACGCATCACCGATTCGCAAGGTCGCACGGTAGACTTCACCAATACCATCATCATCATGACTAGCAACATCGGCTCGCAGTTCATCCTCGATATTGCCGGTGATGACACCAAGTACGACGAAATGAACGCGCGAGTAACAGACGCTCTGCGTGACACTTTCCGCCCCGAGTTCTTGAATCGTATTGACGAGATCATCATCTTCCACGCCTTGCAGAAGTCTCAGCTACGCAACATCGTCAAGATCCAAATTAAGCGATTAGAGCGACGTTTAGAAGAGCGCAAGATGGCGTTAAAGATATCTGACGATGCGTTAGAGTTTATAGCTGATGTGGGCTACGACCCAACCTACGGCGCACGTCCGCTAAAGCGAGCCATTCAGCGCGAAGTAGAAACGCAGATTGCCAAGTCTATTCTGCGCGGTGAGTTCTCCGACGGTGACACTATCTTTGTCGATGTGGAGAACGAGCGGCTGGCGTTTAAGCGCTTGCCCGCTGAGTTGGTGACTGCGTAGTGTTTTGATGTGCGATCGCTGGTTTGCTTATGCAACCAGCGATTCCTTTACAGACATAGAATTCAAGTTAATCGAACGATTTCAAAACTTCCACTCATGCTCTGGATCAGCTAAAGCCGTCTGAACCTTGGATAAATTTTGCAGCTCTTTAAAGGGACTAGATTTTGCTAAATCTGTAATTTGATTAAGTATCAAAGCTACCTGTTGAGCGTCGCCAGATACCATTGCTTTATCAATAACATTAAATAGCCTAACAAAGTTTCTTTCTCTTTCATCAAAGGATGCATCAAGAAAAGCTAGAAAAATATCACGCTGGCTTTTTATCTTTCCCAGAGCAATTCTCTCCTGCTTGACAATCTCCCTACGTTTACTCTTTTCCTGTGTGGCAACATTCTGATAATCTAAACAAGCAACTACAATCGTTTGAATGAATAGACCGGCATCATACGCAGCACTGACGTTATTTTGCATTCTAATCGTCCGCTGAGTCTCTTTTGCGTTGACTATCTGTACAGCACCTTCGGCCAGTCCTTTAATTCCTATGCCAGCTACAGTGGCAAAGCTCATTGGATCTATCATGCTAAAACGTCTCCCATAGACTGATATTTTTCCTGAACCGCATATGAATCCTTAGTAATAGCTCCTTTTTCATCTAAGACTGGAACTTTTACTATCTCAACTAAAGCTTTCACTAATAAAGCTACTTCCTGAAACTCAGAGGCATAGCGAGACAAATCGAATGCTTCGGGTTCGTGTTCTGTATCTTCAGATATTTGACCACCTAGCAATCTGTTAAAGGCATTCTTCATAAACAGCTTGAATGTTCTCCTTTTTTTCCGCCAAGGCTTATAGAATAAAGTCTCTTTAGACGGCTTTGTTGCGTGAATCAACAGAAGAGAGAAGTGTCCTTCTCTGAGCGATCGCC
>QBMC01000011.1 GCA_003242035.1 Nodosilinea foveolarum
ACTGCTACCTGCCTAGAATTTTATGAGCAGACCGTCATTATCAGCGATATCGGCCCTCTTATTTAGTCCTTGATCCTTAGGAAGTGGAGTAACCGTTGGACTCAGTTTTGGTGCAAGCTTCGGACTGAGTACAGGGTTATTGTTCGGAGCACTGTCAGGAGTAGGTTTAGGCTTAGCTACAGGACTACTATCGGGCGGGTTAACAGTCATTCAGCATTTTGTCCTACGGCTTGTTCTGACAAAGGCTGGTTGTATTCCCTGGAATTACGAAAGATTTCTCAAGCGCTCTCGAAAGCTTATGTTCATTCAAGTAACCGGCGGTCGCTACCGCTTTATTCACGATCTTTTTAGAAAGCACCTTGCGCATATATCAACTTCATAGACTGGAGCCACCTAGACTGCTAGAAATAACCGTTTGGCTCTCCTTTGTATGATCGATATTGCGCCCATCCAGTCAGGAATTGTCCAGAAGCCCATCACACAAAATCTTAAACACTCCCCTAATTCGCCACCACCTTCAACTCACCCGGCACACTCACGTCCCCCTCAATCTTTACCCCGTGCCCATTCGCATCCAAATGCCGCACAGTCTTATAAATATTCTCAATCTTATCCATCGCATCCATTTTATCCGCAATCTCAGCAGCGAAAGCGCCGTTCCTGCCTCATTCAAAGCCGCCGCCACCTGATTTTGTAACTCCAGCACATTCGCCGCCGCCTTTTTACCCGCCTCCACACCCGGCTGATGATAAGCATTGATATTCACCAAGAAGGCATACAAACTTACTGCCCGCTCATACAGCGCAATCAACGCGCCTACCATTTTCGGCGTCACTTCCGGCACCGTAATTGTGATCGAATCGCGATTATTTTCAGACAGTGCATCAAACTAGGTCTTTAATCCCTCCCTTTAAGTAGCTGAACAACAGCTTCGATAACCCTCTGGAAGGCATCTTCTTTCAGGTTACCAACCTTTTTAACAATGAGTTCGCTGTTTGCAGTAAACAATTTTCCCGGACGAGTATAGCTAACAATATCTAGCGAGCCGTGCATAAAGTCTTCTTTATCCAGTTGGACAGCTTTTGAATCAGCGTATGCTTTACTCGTAACCTGACACAAAATCCAGTCACCCTTTCCAGAATCTGCCAAAACGACAGCCGGACGAAGTTTTGAGCGTGACAAATCGGAAAACGGAAAATGGATTAGGACGACTGCATCTGCTGTAAGTGCAACCATGCTGCTTCTTCCTCCGGCTGTAGCCAATCCTCAGCCAATACAGCTTCACTCATCAAGGCAGTTTCCGAAGCTTGCGTCGCCGGAACCTCATCAAGAATCGTTACCAATGCTCGCCTCGAAGTCGAAAGCTTTATTGGCTCCGTTAGACGAATATTGCCGTCCGGGTCAACGACAGCTTCTATAGTTTGAATCATGGACAATACCTACGCATCAGGAGAGTTGGCTACATCTCTTATAAACGAAAGACTTCCTTAGACAGAAATAGGTCAGAAGCCACCTTCATTCTGGCAAATTTTGATTAGCCTTACCTACAAATATCATCCTGCCGAAACTTTTAGCGTCTCCGGCACACTCACATCTCCCTCAATCTTCACTCCGCGCCCATTCGCATTCAAATGCCGCACAATCTTATAAATATTCTCAACCTTATCCATTGCGTCAATCTTCCCCGCAATCTCATCTAGCGATAGCGCCGATCCCGCCTCACTCAAAGCCGCCGTTACCTGATTTTGCAACTCCAGCACATCCGCCGCCGCCTGCTTACCCGCCTCAACACCCGGCTGATGATAGGCATTGATATTCACCAAGAAGGCATATAAACTCACCGCCCGCTCATACAGCGCAATCAACGCACCCACCATTTTCGGCGTCACCTCCGGCACCGTAATCGTAATCGAATCGCGATTATTTTCAGACAGCGCCCGACGAGTCCCCTGCAATAGCCCCGAAAGATAATCGCCCGAAGTCACCCCTGGCTCCACCTCAACAGAACTCCCATCGCGATCCTTCAGCACCTCAATCAGCGTGGCAAAGAAATTAGGCACCCCCTCTCGAAGCTGCTGAACGTAAGCATGTTGGTCAGTCGATCCCTTATTGCCGTAAACCGCGATCCCCTGATAAACCGTATTGCCGTCCAGGTCTTTTTCCTTACCTAAAGACTCCATCACTAGCTGCTGCAAATAGCGGCTAAAGAGCAAAAGACTGTCCTTATAAGGCAGCACCACCATGTCTTTTTCGCCCTGACCGTTTCCCGCAAAGTACCAAGCCAACGCCAGCAAAGCCGCCGGATTCTGCTTCACGTCATGTACGCGCGTCGCCTCATCCATTTCCTTCGCACCGGCCAACATCGCCCGAATATCTACACCTTGGAGCGCAGCAGGCAAAAGCCCTACCGCCGAAAGCTCAGAAGTCCGCCCACCAATCCAGTCAAACATCGGGAACGTAGAGACCCAGCCCTCAGACTTGGCCACGTTGTCTAGCTTGCTGTCTTTGCCGGTAACGGCCACCGCCTGCTTAGCAAAATCCAGACCAGCCGCTTCAAACGCAGCCTTAGCCTCTACCATGCCGTTCCGAGTCTCCGGCGTCCCACCCGACTTAGAGACCACTAGGACAAGCGTACTTTTTAGGCGATCGCCAATCTCCTCAAACGTATGATCAATCCCCGTAGGATCGGTATTATCAATAAAATGAATCTCAACATCGGGCGTCGCCGAAGCCAGCGCCTTAGACACAAACTGCGGCCCCAGCGCCGATCCCCCGATCCCGATAGAGAGCACATCTGTAAAGCGATCGCCCCCCGGCGGCTTAATCTCACCGCTGCGAATCTTCTTCGCAAACGCCTCAACCGCATCCAGCGTTTCAGTCACATCCTTCTTCAGCTCTTCAGACGGAGCCAGATCGGGCGCGCGCAGCCAATAGTGGCCCACCATTCTGCCTTCATCAGGATTCGCGATCGCCCCCGACTCCAGCTCATCCATATCCTTAAACGCCTGCTCAAACCGGGGAGCGAGCTGTTGCACAAACGCATCATCGAAGCTCATCCGACTGATATCAACGTACACCCCTAATCCTGCATGGTAATAGAGCCAATCTTGGTAGCGTTTCCAGAGTGCAACTGTATCCATAAGTCTTCTCTTCGTTATTTATAGTAGGCGTCCGTTTAGCCAACATCCGGTTTACTAAAAATCGAGCCTATCTGCCGTATCTTAGGCAGCAAACCAGGGCGAAAGATTAACCGATGCCAAACGAATGATTCAAATGACCTTAACATCCTGCGTATTCACAGCGATGAGTACTACAGTTGGGAAGCCCTATAGGTAAGATAGTTATAGGGCCAGTTCCCGGCAAATAAGAAAGATTACATTAATATAAGCCTCGTCGTATGGATTTCTCCAACCTAAATCTCGCTGACTTGGAAGGATGGCTAGATAATGCCGCCTTCGCCATCCTATTCGCCACCATGCTGGTCTATTGGGCCGGACTCGCCTTCTCAGAAGTCAAGCTGCTGCCAGTTATCGGTAATGCAGGAATGGCGATCGCCAATCTCTCCCTAGCCGCCCTCCTCACCGCCCGCTGGATAGAAGGCGGCTACTTCCCCCTCAGCAACCTATACGAATCCTTATTCTTCATCGCCTGGGGCATCACCGCCGTCCACTTCGCCGCCGAACGCATGAGCGGCAGTCGCTGGGTCGGCGCAATGACCGCCCCCGTCGCGATGGGGATCACCGCCTTTGCCGCCCTCACCTTGCCAGACACTATGCAGGTTTCCGAACCGTTAGTGCCTGCGCTCAAGTCCAACTGGCTAATGATGCACGTTAGCGTCATGCTGCTCAGCTATTCGGCTTTGATGGTTGGGGCTTTAATTGCGATCGCCTTCCTCATCGTCACCCGAGGCCAAGCCGTAGAACTCAAAGGCAGCTCAGTTGGCACTGGCGGATTTAGAGACCGTAAATACGCCCTCAAACGCGCCGACTCCGCCTTAGCCATCGAAGGCACCTCCGAACAGCTTATAATGTCTGGCGGCGGCACCGCCGTCCTCGAAGCTATCAAGCCAGTCACCGCAGTGGCCACCTTATCTCCGCAAAGACTCACCCTCGCAGACACCCTAGATAACATCAGCTACCGCATCATTGGCCTTGGCTTTCCCCTGCTCACCATCGGCATCATCGCCGGAGCAGTCTGGGCTAACGAAGCCTGGGGTTCTTACTGGAGCTGGGATCCCAAAGAAACCTGGGCGCTCATCACCTGGCTAGTCTTTGCCGCCTATCTCCATGCCCGCATCACAAAGGGATGGCAAGGCAGAAAACCTGCCCTGCTCGCCGCCACTGGTTTCGTCGTCGTCTGGATCTGCTACCTCGGCGTCAACCTCCTCGGTAAGGGCCTACACAGCTATGGCTGGTTCTTCTAACCCACATTCGCAAACAGCGTCGCCAAAGGCTGCGCGATCGCATCCTCACTAGTCACAATCTCAACCACCTTATTCCTAGCCGCAGACTGACTCAGCGCCTCCACGCACACCTGCGCCACCTTCTCCCTCGGAATATTTCCTTCAAACAGCGTATCCGCCGAAGACATCACAACGGCCTCATCGTTGTTTTCATTCCGCAAGCCGCCCGGACGAACGATTGTGTAAGGCACACCGCTACTTTTTAAATAATCCTCAGCCTGCTGCTTCCAGTAGAGAATCCCCCAAAACAGATTCAGCGGATGAAATATCTTCGAAACGCACAGTGAAGAAACCATCACGAACTGTTTCACACCCGCTCGCTTCGCTGCGTCCACCAGGTTCTTATTCCCTTCATAGTCAACCTTATAAGGCCCCGTCGGATCGAAGCTAGGCGCAGCGCCCGTCGCACTTAGCACCACATCCACATCAACCAGCGCCGCGTCCAAAGTGGCTGGCTTCAGCACGTCGCCCACCACTATCTCAATGTCACCCGGCAGTTCGTTTTCTGCCTTCTGCCGATCTCGAACTAGCGCTCTCACCGTCATGCCCCCGTCGAGTAGCTGCTTCACAATGCGACTCCCCGTCTGCCCAGTGGCCCCTGCGACTAGTGCTCTCATTTAACTGTCCTTGCTAAAACGATTGTTTGGTCAGCATAAAATAAGATCTAGGACGATCAACACCTTCTCTTTGCTGATTTTTAGATATTGACTGAGCGATAGTTGCTACCTAGAGCGATCGCCCCACCCCCACAGACAGATATCCGCAAACAAATATATCCGTATAACAACGAAGTTACTCAACGCGGCTCAGTAGGTACTGTAAGTCAGGAGTATATTTTATGGCTCATCAAGAATGGTTCATACGGGACTTGCAGAGCAAAACAAAATCAGCGCTACGGCTAACAACGAAATATTTATCGACTACGCTGCCCAAATTTTGGTATTCACCAAGACAGTTCGCTCAGTCAAATACTGCGATATGTAAACTTAGCCACAGCGATAAATACCCGTAGCCAGGACTGTTAAGCAGCCTCCCATGCCCTTATTTTCTCCTATTCAAACCGATATTTTATAGCTGCTATGCAAATTCCATCCAGCGCATCCTCTCCTCCAGGAAGTCCCCATTTTCTTAAGGTGGGTGCTAGTCTGATTGAAGATCGAAAAGCTTCACACTTCCCCGTAGAACTTACTTCAAGACAGACTTTGCATTTTCAAGGTAACTACACAGGCCATATGGAGATGTATGCAGATGCAGCCACCGTTGCGCAGTATCTAGATGCTCACCAGGACTGGTTTCACCGCTGCGCACATCCAATGGCTGTAGAGCCAATTGGAGAGAATGGCTATGGGCTAACCGTTGGCAAGTTTAGAAGCCTAAACCACGAAGTAGAACCTAAAATTGGCCTGCACTTACTGCCTCAAGAAGAAGGCATCTATCGCATAGAAACCATTCCGGTGCCTGGTTACGAACCCGCAGGCTACGACGTAGACTTTAATGCCTCTATGAGCTTGTGCGAGGGCGATCGCGAAGACATTCCTCCCGAGCTATCTATCAAAAAATCAACTCACGTAGAGTGGGAGCTACAGCTCTCTACCTGGGTAGAAGTGCCAAAATTCATTCAGGTACTGCCCGATAATCTAGTCAAAACCTCCGGCGACAAACTGCTCAATCAAATTGTGCGTCAGGTTTCCAAACAGCTCACCAAAAAAGTACAGAAGGAGTTTCATACCTCCTTAGGGCTGCCTATTCCTAACGAGAACAAGAAGCGGTTTTGGCAAAGATAGCGTTTATCCTTAGAAAACAAAAAAGCGTAAAGGTTTAACGATACCTCTACGCTTTTTTACTGACTTTCTCTGTGGACTTTCATCAGTCATGCTTTGCCAGCTAACCGGCTAGTCTTGGGCAAAGCGATCCGTTGCCGCCACTAAAGCACTCACAATCCCAGGTTCCGAAGCTGAATGACCGGCCTCTGCAATCACCATTAGCCCTGCATCAGGCCAAGCCTTGTGCAGCTCCCAGGCCGAAGTCATTGGGCACACCACGTCATATCTACCCTGAACAATCACAGCCGGAATATGCCGAATGCGCTCTATATTATTCAAAAGCTGGTTCTCATGCTCGAAGAAGCCGCCGTTGACGAAGTAGTGGCACTCAATGCGAGCAAAGGCATCTGCAAAGCTATCGTTACCAAATCGCTGGATTAGCGTCTCATCAGGGATTAGTTTGCTAGTGCTCGCTTCCCAGGTAGACCAGGCTCTAGCCGCCACCTGCCGGGTAGTAGGGTTAGGACTGGTCAATCGGCGGTAATAAGCGCTTACCAAATCGGCCCGCTCATCTTCGGGAATAGGGGCAAGATAGCCCTCCCAAGCATCCGGGAAAATGTAGCTGGCACCCGACTGATAAAACCAACGAATTTCCTTAGGGCGCAGCATAAAAATGCCTCTTAAGATGAGGCCATTACAGCGCTCAGGGTGCGTCTGCGCGTAGGCTAACGCGAGCGTACTTCCCCAGCTACCGCCAAACACTGTCCAAGACGGAATGTTTAGGTGCGATCGCAATTTCTCAATATCCGCCACCAAATCCCAAGTGGTATTCTCAGCCAGCTCCGCACGGGGCGTACTCTGCCCGCAGCCTCGCTGGTCAAAAATAATAATGCGCCACTTCTCAGGATCAAAAAACTGGCGATAAAGGGGCACACTTCCCCCACCGGGGCCGCCGTGCAAAAACACAACCGGCCGACCCTCTGGCTGACCCGACTCCTCAAAATAAAGCTTGTGCAGATCGCTAACGGGCAGCGTTGCCTGACGATACGGTTCTAGGGGCGGATATAGCGATCGCATAGCCAAAGTAAGTACCTGCGCTAACAGACGGTTCGACTATTCTGACAGCAGACGAACACAGCTTGCTAAATACAGGTATCAAACCAACTCACTTAATTTCAGAAAGGCTCGCTAGTGCAACGTATCGAGGCCCTAAGTACTCGACTGATGGCCCGACTGATGGCCAGAAAGCGACTGCTGAAAACAATCTAGCGGAAACGTGACCACAACTTTCCACTTACCCGTCTGAGGATCGCGCCAGGAAACAAAAGGATTAGGCTTTAGCGGCAGGCGGCTGGGCTTCGGCATCTCAAATAATCGTACAAGTACCTGCACACCCTAACCTTGTATAAAAAATAACAATGTGACCCGTCCATTCGAGTAGCGTGATAGGCATCACCTTTAGACAGTCAAGAGGATCAGGCTAAAACCTCCAGATAGAAGGTTTATAGAGACGCAGCATTTGGTACGGTTGCACAGGTAAGTAACGATAGAAAACTCTACACTGCGGTCTAAAACCTTAGACCAGACGCAAATTATGACGGTAGAAGTTTGGCCAGGGCGGGCGCATCCACTCGGCGCAACTTGGGATGGTGAGGGCACCAACTTTGCGCTTTTTTCTGAGAATGCGACAGGCGTAATCTTATGTTTATTCGACGAGGGGGGCCAAGAAACACAGGTGCGCCTCCCCAAGGTCACGAACTACGTCTGGCACGGTTACTTACCAGGTATCAGGCCCGACCAGCGCTATGGCTATCGCGTAGAAGGCCCGTACAAGCCTAAAGAAGGTCATCGCTTTAATCCAAATAAGCTCCTGATCGATCCCTACGCTAAAGCCATTGATGGAGATATTTGCTTTGCGCCAGAGCTATTTAGCTTTCCGATGGATCACTTTGGCGATCGCGACCGCGACCTGGACTTTTCCGAAACCGACAACCGCGAGTTCATGCCCAAAGCGGTCGTCATCGACGCCACCTTCAATTGGGAAGGAGATCAAGCTCCAGATATCCCCTGGGATCGCACGATTATCTACGAAGTGCACGTTCGCGGCTTCACCCACGAGCATCCCAGCATTCCGACAGAACTCAGGGGCAGCTACGCAGGCATGGGGCATCCAGAAGCGATCGCCCACCTCAAAAACCTCGGCATCACCGCTGTCGAACTGCTTCCCGTTCACCATTACAACGTCTACCCAGGGCACCTCGTCACCACCGGACTCCACAACTACTGGGGCTACGATTCTCTAGGCTATTTTGCCCCCCACGCAGGTTACAGCGCTTCTGGACCCAAAGGTATACAGAGTGGTCAGCAGGTGCGTGAATTCAAGGAGATGGTTAAAGCGCTTCACGCAGCGGGCATTGAGGTCATTTTAGATGTGGTCTACAACCACACAGGCGAAGGCAATCATCTCGGCCCTACCTTTTCCCTTCGAGGCATCGACAACGCCGCCTACTACCGGCTAATCGAAACATCACCGCGCTATTACATGGACTTCACGGGCTGCGGCAACTCACTCAACGTTCGCCATCCTCAGGTTCTAAAGCTGATTATGGATAGCCTGCGCTATTGGGTTCAAGAAATGCACGTAGACGGTTTCCGGTTCGATTTGGCTTCAGCTTTGGCCCGCGAGCTATACGAAGTAGACCGCCTCTCCTCCTTCTTCGACATCATTCACCAAGACCCTATCCTCTCAACTACCAAACTCATCGCCGAACCCTGGGATTTGGGCGAAGGCGGCTATCAGGTCGGCAACTTCCCACTGCTGTGGTCTGAGTGGAACGGCGAATATCGAGACACTCTTCGAGACTTTTGGCGCGGAGAGCGCTATAGCCTAGCTGACTTTGCCTTTCGCTTTACGGGCAGCTCCGACCTCTACAAGGACGATGGCCGTCTGCCCCATGCCAGCATCAACTTCATCACGGCGCACGATGGCTTTACCATGAACGACTTGGTGAGCTACAACGAAAAACACAACGAAGCTAATGGAGAGGGCAACCGAGACGGTGAAAGTTACAACCGCTCCTGGAACTGCGGCGCAGAGGGGCAAACAGACAATGTTGAAATTCTTGAGTTGCGATCGCAGCAACGCCGCAATTTCCTCACTACCCTAATGCTTTCTCAAGGCGTGCCGATGATGCTGGGCGGCGACGAAATGGGCCGAACCACGCAGGGCAACAACAACACCTATTGCCAAGATAGCGAGCTGTCCTGGTTCGACTGGGAGCTAAATTCCGCCGACCAGTCATTGCTAAACTTCACCCAACAGCTCATCAAGTTCCGGCAAGATCATCCTATTTTCAGTCGCCATCAGTGGTTTTTCGGACGTGAAATTCACGGCTCTGGCGTCGAAGATATCGGCTGGTTTCACCCGGACGGCAGACCTATTAATGATCGCGAGTGGCACAGCAGCTCCACTAATGCCGTCAGTATTTTTCTCAACGGAGCCGAAATTCCAAACCTGAATCAAAAGGGCGAGCGAATTTTTGACGACAGCTTTCTACTCCTGTTTAATCCTTCAAAATCAGACCTCTCTTTTGCGATCCCCAAAGCCGTAAAAACCCAACATTGGCAAGTCATTATTGATACGCAAACAACAGAAGGGTTTGTAAAATCAGGAGAAATATATGGCCACGAACGCCCCGTAGAAGCAGGTGGGCGATCGCTCTTAGTCCTAGAATGTTCTCACTGCTTCAGCATGACTGAATTCAACCAAGCTAACAGCGGCGAATAGTTAGAATTACAAAATGTCAGTCAGCACGCCTCCGGTACGTTTAGATCCAATTCATGTCTTGTTATCCTAAAATCTACGACGTTGTTAAGCTGATCCCCTATGGGCAAGTCGCGACTTATGGACAAGTCGCTGACCTAGCTGGGCTAATTGGCAAACCCCGAGTTGTTGGATACGCGCTCTTTAGAGTAACGTCCACCGCTGACATTCCCTGGCACAGAGTAATCAACGCAAAGGGAGAAGTGTCCCGTTCTTCCTTGAGAGACGGCAACGACGACCTCCAGCAACTACTGCTACAAAAAGAAGGCATTATTTTTGTAAATGGCAAGCTAAACCTGACACAATACCGCTGGAAACCGGACTTTACGCTACTCGACCATATACTTGAGGATTGTGAGCAGCTATCCAGTAAAGACCGCTCAGACAGTTAAGTAGTCGGTTTCGAAGACCGATCCGCTCACGCCATAAAAGTGAACAAAGGACTGGGCCTCTTACAGACCCAGTCCTTTGCAGTTGTAGACCAGTTATCAACCGTCTAAACAGAAACCATGGCCGCTGATGACTTTGAAGGCTCCAGTTCTATTGTGAGCTGGTCAGGAGCCGAACTGCGCTGAATGCTAGCAGTGATTTGTTGAGCATTCTCCTGCTGCAAGTCTTCAATGAAGCCAGCCTGGTACTGGACCGCCTCTTTCTCGCTTTCGAAAGGGCCAAAGTAGTAAATGCACTTAGGTTCTGCTGTCGTGATCTTGATCCACCAGGGCGTAAAGAAAAAGTCAAACAAGTTGCTAAAGAAATTTTTCATCACAGTGATAGAGACGGCTTACGAGAAAGGACGAGTTGCTAGCTGTTTAGCCGAAGAGCACACCATATAGGGCTTTGCACCGCTTCGAGCGAGCTAGGGAAAAAGTTTCTCAAGTGAGATTGAGAAAAAGACAAGATGACAAATAGCTTCGGTTTTTTACCTTGAGAAAGTAGATCCTCTGAAGCTAAAACGGCAGGAATACGAGTCTCGAAGAACAAGACTTAGAGAGACTGAACGCCCTATGCCCTATGATTCTGGGAATTCTGAACCCGTTCAGTTCAATCTTGCTATTTGACTATAAACAAAGCATATTAATAGCCCCATTTTAGAATATTTCTTCAGGCATTAATGTTTGAGCGTAACAGTTTTGCTCAGATAATTCTGTTCTGTCATCTTTAATCTTTATACTTTTCCCCCTGGCTCGCTCTCTATCGTCAAAGCGGGCAGTTTGTTTATCCAGGTTTGACGATATATCTCGTAGAGCGCCATGCCTGCCGCGACCGACGCATTAAGGCTAGGCGTTTTCCCTTTCAGCTCAATAGATACCAGCACATCGCACAGGTTTTGCACAGATAAGCTTAGACCCGATCCCTCAGCCCCCACAACCAGCACCACAGGCGCAGAAAAATCTGCCGTATGAATCGGCTTTGCGGCTTCGGCAGCTAGGCCGTAAATCCAGAATCCTGCTGCTTTCATGTACTCTAGCGATCGCCCCAAGTTAACCACTCTAGCAATCGGAATATTTTCTAACGCGCCTGCTGCCACTTTAGAAACAGTAGACGTGATCCCAACCGCTCTCCGCTGTGGGATCACAATTCCCTGCGCCCCAATCGCCTCTGCCGAACGCACAATCGCGCCCAGGTTGTGTGGATCTGTAATCCCATCAGCCGCGATAATCACAGGGCGACGCGCAGCCGCTTTTGCCTGCTCAACTAAGCTCTCTAATGCCACATATTCATAAGGCGAAACTTGGGCGACAATACCCTGATGGTTTGCGCCCTGCGTCATTTGAGACAAGCGAGTATTTTCGACTTCATCAATGACCGTACCATTTGCCTTAGCAGCCACAATTAGCGGACGAAACCGCGAGTCATAGCGGAGCTTAGAATTCACCCACAGCCGATTTAGCGTCCGCTGAGATTCCAACGCCGATTCTACCGAATGACGACCGTATATTAAATCTGGCTTCATCCCATCAGAGTCGCCTTCAGAAGCACTCTCGTTCTCCCAACGCGCTTCTCCATAGTCGCTCCGCCGATCATCGCGACGCCCGCCCTTGCGTTGGCTAAACCTCTCCGCAGGAGAATCGCCCGAACTAAACTTGCTCGGACTAAACTTACTCGGACTAAACTTACTCGGACTAAACTTACTCGAACCATCGCTACTCGAACGAGACTCAGCGCGAAACGGCTTTCCGTCTTTAGCAGGACTAGGCCGCTCTGACCGCTTGCCAGTAGAGTCCAGTCTTGGCTTTGGTTTACCACTAGAACTCACGCTGCTGGGTTTGGATTTAGCACCAAACTTACCCTTTGGCTTGCCACTCTTAGGGCTACTAATGCTAGGTCTTGCACTGCGTCCGTTGAGTTTAGGACGACCAGAGCCGCCACTAAGCTTAGGCCCAGACTTACGGCGCGGCTGACTAAAAGACTGATCTGAATTTTCGGAGTTTTCGGGGCCGCTCACGCTGAATTCCTCAAGATACGTTTAGCAGAGATCTATCTTAATGCAGATATAGCCAACAGCTTGATGCATTTCATTTCTAAGAAATATAGCCAGCCAGCCTATCCACGCGCTATCTAGCGAAAGTAGATCTGCCTAGCCAGCTAGATCGACAACAGGGCCAGTAAACTCAGCATTCGACTGCGATCGCTCAGATACAAAAATCCTATCAGCGCTTCGAAACCAGTTGCCTTTTGATAATGCTTCGCCTCTGCTCTGCGGCTGCGGCCGGTCGTCGCATTGCGACCTCTACGCAGCACATCCGCTTCCGCCGCGCTCAGATGCGGCATTAATACATCAACATACTCAGACTGCTGCTCGGCCTTTACTTGAGCCACTACTTGCTGATGATAGTCACGAATTCGCTTAGCCGGAATTAGTAAACGCGATCGCACATACAGCTCAAAAACGGCATCTCCGATATAAGCCAAAGAAATCGGGGAAAGACCGCCTAGCTGAGCCTTAGAATAACCATTGGCTAAAGACTCGCTTGAAAAGGCTTCAACCACCTGCATAAAATTATCACCCAGCCCTTTCTCAACGGGGCTATCCGAGGAAGTTGGCGCTGTCAAATTAATTACCGACTCAACCGGAACAGACATTTCATCCAACTGAGAGGTCTGCTCCAAATTAAGCTCTACATGTTCTTCAAGCTTTCAACCGCAGCATCGACGCTAGGCTGCAAAGACAGAAACTGCTCTAAGCGAACCAGCTTAACTGTTTGCGTCACCCTAGGGTTGCTGACAACTTGAACGCTGCCACTCTCACCCTTAGCTTTCTTAACTAGCCGAACGAGAGCGCCCAATCCTGAGCTATCAACGAAATCAATCGTAGACAGATCTAAAATGATATGAGCAGGCCCATCTTCAATGTGTTTGTTAAGAACCTTCAAAAAAGTAGGCTCTGAGAATGCATCTAGAAGACCAGTAAGACGGAAAATCTGACATTTGCCCCTAACTTCGCGGGTGCCTCTTAGACTAACCGTTAGGGCGAGCGACTCAGCGATGGGATCCTCCTATGTATGCCTAGCATCGAACAACAATATGACGCTTAATTATAGGGCAAGACACCCTCGACTGCAAGAGCGCTAAAAGATAGATATCAACTATTTTAGAGCGCTCTTGCAGTTAGGCTAATTGAAGCCCTACCTCAAACTTGACTATCATGCCCTTTGATAGGTTTATACATTACAGTCAGATCAAAATTATTTAGCTTGTTTTCCCCAAGGTTTTTTCTAGGTTTGTTTTTCCAAAAACTATTGCTTCTGAGTCTTGCGATCGCGCATCGTCTCCACAAAGTTAGCAAACAGATAGTCAGCGTCATGAGGGCCAGGACTCGCCTCAGGATGATATTGCACAGAGAAAACCGGCAGCCGCTTATGGCGAATCCCCGCAACCGTTTGGTCATTCAAATTAAGGTGGGTAATTTCTACTTTCTGCTCATCAATCGAGTCAGCAGTCAGCGCAAACCCATGATTTTGACTCGTAATTTCGACCTGCTCACTCAAGCCGCAAGGTTGATTAAGCCCTCTATGGCCAAACTTTAGCTTGAAGGTTTCGGCCCCTAACGAGAGGCCCAAAATCTGGTGACCCATGCAAATACCAAACGTGGGTAGCTCGCTCTCCAACAGCGCCCGAGTAATCTCCGGCGCATCCGTAACCGCCGCCGGATCGCCAGGGCCGTTCGAAAGGAAAATGCCGTCAGGTTTGTGATCTAAGATTTCCACCGCAGGCGTATCCGCAGGCACGACAATTACCCGGCAGCCATAGCTAGCGAGTCTGCGCAAAATATTACGCTTAATGCCGAAGTCAAGTGCGACCACAGTGAGCGGTTCAACGTCACTTCGACTATCGCCACCGCGATCGGAAGGCTGGCTGGCACCCCGGCTAAAGGCCCACTCGCCACCCGTTGATTCAGTCCATTCGTAGGTCTTACTAGTCGAAACTTCTTTAACTAAGTTAAGACCTTCCATGTTAGGCAGCGTCTGCATCTGACGAATCAATTCTTCAGGATCTAACACTTCGCTAGAAATGGCCCCATTCATAGCGCCAGCGCTACGTAGCTTGCGAGTTAGCGCGCGAGTATCTATGCCATAGATGCCTGGAATGCCATGTAATTTCAGATAATCACCTAGTGATTGAGTAGAGCGCCAGTTGCTAGGGCGATCGCACACATTTTTAGCAATCACGCCACTAACATAAGGCCGACTAGACTCCTCATCTTCTGGATTAACCCCCGTATTACCTAGCTCGGGATACGTAAAGGCAACCATTTGACCGCAGTAGCTAGGGTCGGTCATCACCTCCTGATAGCCCGTCATCCCGGTATTAAAAACCGCCTCGCCCATCGTCGTGCCGATTGCACCAAACGACCAACCTCTGTAGACAGAGCCGTCTTCAAGCACGAGCAGAGCAGGTTTAGCAGCAGGATCAAACATACGAGTTCAGTTAAAGATGTTCAAACAGAAAAAACAGCTAAGAGAAGGAGAAGCTGGGCCATAAACACTTATGTTTACGAAAGTTTTATGGGCTGCAAAGCGTCAGGTTCCGTATAAGGCGCGAGTACAGCATCGACCCGCCCAGGGAAAATTAAGAGCAGCCATCGCACATTGCCAACCATTGAACATTATGGGCCAGCCTGCCTCTTCTTATCGCTTCATATTATTGCCTAGTTTGGTTGGGTTGTTTTGTTACGCCTGTAGCCAAACCCCAGAAATTAGCGCAAACGACCGGGCGATCGCCACGACAGACCAAGCATCTACCGGCGCACCGGATGCGATCCTATCTACAGCGCCATCTATTATCAGCTCTCTAGAGGCAACCTCGCCGGTAGCAGCGACAGACCAACCTGAAAACATCAGCTCGCCAGCCGTTTCTTTAGCTTATCAAGCAGGTATAAACCTAGCCTCTAGCGCTTACCAACTCAGCCAGTCGGCAATTTCGCCCGATGACTGGGGACTTGTCGCTAGCAAATGGCAAAAAGCCGTCGAACAGCTCAAGCAAGTCGGCGGTGACAGCAGCCGCTACGGAGCCGCCCAAGAAAAGGTAAAAGAGTACAGCCACAATGCCGAGTATGCAGCTAGACAAGTAGAAATACTAAAGACCACGGCAAAAACTCCCGTCGCAGCCAGAAAACTACCTATCGCCGCAAAACCCTCTGTGCTGCCATCAACCGAGTCCTCGTCAGTTTTGGAAGCGCCCAAGTCAACGTCACCCCACAAAATGATCGTCCCGGTCGTTCGCCGACTGCACGGAACACCGGTCGTTCAAGTGACTTTCGACGGGATCAAAACCTACGACATGATTCTAGATACCGGAGCTAGCCGCACGCTCATTACCCGCGCCATGGCCAATGAGCTAGGGGTCGTTGCTACAGAGCGGATGATAGCCACAACAGCAAGCGAGTCTGAAGTGGTCTTCGAACTCGGTCGCGTAGAGTCCATTTCGATGGGAGGCATTACCTTGAACAATGCTCGCGTCAGCATTGGCGACTCCGTGAGCGTAGGACTTCTCGGCAACGACTTTCTAAACGGTTACGACGTTACTATCCGAAGTCGAGAGAACGTTGTCGAACTAGTGCGCTCCTAAAAACACTGGCGCTCAGGCATAACTCAATTGAAATAATTTCGCTTGATTAGCAGCGAACCCGTCTGAAAACTACGTTGTATATTCGGCGTTAATTTTCACGTAGTCGTAACTTAAATCGCAGCCCCAAGCAATTCCTTCACCTGGGCCGCCGCCAACGCCCAAAGTAATCTTGACAGGATGAGCTAGCGATTCGGCACTTTGAGCCTGTCGCTCGAAGGTCTGTTGCGATTCGCCTGCTAGCAGTTCGTTAGCCTGCTGCGTACTGGTGAGCAAAATTTGAGACATCGCTGAGGTGCTGCGTTCTGCCTGCTGCTTGAGGTATTGACTCGCCGCCGCGCGATCAAAAACTTGAGGCGTTCCTTCACTCATCAAGAGAAAATCACCCAAAGCAATGTTGAGTTCAGCCTGATTGAAGGGAGTACCGGCTCGGCCAGCAGCGCCAGCAATTCTGCCCCAGTTGGGATCGCGGCCAAAAATAGCGGATTTCACTAGGGAAGATCCGGCGACCGTCCGCGCTATTTGGCTCGCCGCGCGATCGCTCATCGCCCCAGTCACCACCACCTCTATCAGACAAGTTGCCCCTTCTCCATCTCGAGCAATCGCCTTGGCCAAATAAGCGCACACCTCCGTCAGCATCGCTTCTAGCTTGTCGGCCTCCGGCCCAGCTTCCGTAATAGCAGGCGTACGAGACTCGCCGTTAGCCAAAGCGATTAGGCAGTCATTAGTGCTAGTATCGCCATCGACCGTAATTTGGTTAAAGCTTTTGTCCGCAGCGCGACGCAGCATTTTCTGCCAAAGCGGAGGAGAAACCGCCGCATCGCAAGTTACAAAGGACAGCATCGTCGCCATGTTGGGATGAATCATGCCAGAGCCTTTAGCGATGCCCCCAATGCGAACGGGGCGATCGCCGATCTGCGTTTCTAAAGCAATCGACTTCAGCACCAAATCAGTCGTCACAATCGCCCGAGCCGCTGCATCCGAGCCATCCACCGCCAGTGATGAGACCAGCTCTGGAATAGCCGCTTGCAACACATCCATTTTAATCCGCTGACCGATCACGCCCGTAGAGGCAATCAAAATCGCTTCAGGCGGACAGTTCAGCGCTTTTGCTAGGGCGCTAGCGCTATCTAACGTGTCCTGCTCTCCCTGCTTACCCGTGCAAGCGTTGGCCTGCCCCGCGTTGCACAAAATCGCCCGAGCCGCCGGTTTTTCTTCTAATAAGTCCTGGCAGTAGTCCACGCAGGCCGCACGGACTTGACTGGTCGTAAACACACCCGCTGCGATCGCATCACTATCCGACCATATCAGCGCCAAATCCGGCGTACCCGAAGGCTTCAGGCCAGCCGTAATCCCAGCCGCTCGAAATCCCTTCGGCGCAGTAACGCCCCCTTCAACCACCTGCCAATCTGCCATGATAAATTCTTCGCCTGCTATCGAACCAGTAATAATGGCAGCGTATTTTTGCCTGTATGAGATGCACTAACCGCCGTCAGCAGGGATTATATCAATATGCGTTACCGTCGTTCGGTCATGAAAAAGTCAAAACTGAAAATGCCAAAGCCAAAACTGAGAATGCAGTCGGGTTGGCAAACGCCAAAGACGATATACGGCCTGCTGCTAAAAAACAAGCAGGCTATGGGCCTCATTAGCGGTGGATTGCTGATGGGAATAGCGCCCGTCAACGCTTGGTGGCTAGCCTGGATAGCCATGATTCCGTTATGGTGGGCAGCGCGTCGCAGCCTGGAGGGTCAGCCACTGCGCAGCGCAATTGTCGGCGCTAGTCTATGGGGATTGGCCTATCACGGCTTGGCGCTTTCTTGGGTGACCGGAACCCATCCTATTACTTGGCTTGGCGTCACCTGGCTGCAAAGCTTTTTAGCCATCGTGGTCTTCGCGTGGTTCTTCGTTTCGGTTTGGGCGACGGCAATTGTCATAAGCTGGATGGCCCTGATCACCGGACTCAACCGACTGGCTAAAAGAACAGCCGCTGGAAAAAGCCTGTCTGTTTTCAGCCAAATTCTAGTGGGGACAGCGCTATGGTGTGCAATCGAATGGGTGTGGAGTCAGGGGCCGCTGTACTGGTCTTCTTTGAGCTATACGCAAAGTCCTGGCAATTTGTGGATACTACAGCTCGGCCAGCTCTCAGGGCCAACCGTCACCACGGCGACGATTGTGGCCGTCAATGGTTTGTTAGCAGAAGCTTGGTTGCACCGAGCTAAGATTCGAGCCGGTAATCGGCTGGGGCGCTTCTCCTTTGGAGAGACTGCGCCAACGCTTTTTTACAGCGCGATCGCTCTCTTCATCGGCCTCCATGTCATCGGTCTAGGTCTCTATCTCCAACCCCTTGCCGACAAACCTAGTGCTGCCATCAAAGTAGGTCTCGTACAAGGCAACATTCCGACCAATCGAAAACTCACGAGCGCAGGCATTCAAGAAGCCCGACAAGTTTATCTAGAGGGCTACGAGTCCTTAGTCAAAGCCGGAGCAGACATCGTCGTGACCCCAGAAGGAGCCATTCCCCAGAGGTGGAACTCTTTTCTACAGTCTCAAGATCTGCTGCAAAGAGCAGTCGTTCGCGACGGCGTACCGCTGGTGCTAGGCACTTTCGTATACGAAGATATCGACGATAACACAGCGCCTCTAACCCAAAGCCTGCTAACGCTCACAGCCGATGGCAAAGTCTCTGGACGCTATAAAAAGGCCAAGCTCGCACCCTTAGGTGAATATCTGCCCCTAGAATCATTTCTATTGCCCATTATCGGCAGGTCGCCTTTTGGCCGCAGTATGGCGCCCGGTACGTTCAAACAGCGACTAGATACGCCCATCGGCCCGTTTGCAGCGGCCATCTGTTACGAATCGGCATTCCCCGAACTGTTTCGCCAACATGTGCGCATCGGCGGCCAGGTTATTCTCACCGCCTCCAACAACGATCCTTATCCCTATAAGCAAATGGCACAGCACCATGCTCAAGATGTTATGCGAGTCATTGAGACTAACCGTTGGGCAGTGCGCGTTACTAATACGGGCATTTCTGGCATTGTCGATCCTAGGGGGCGATCGCACTGGCTCTCTGCGCCTAATACCCGAGTCACCCACTTAGCCAAGCTCTATCAAAGACAGACTCAAACGCTATATGTCCGCTGGGGAGACTGGCTAATGCCATTGCTGCTAGGACTGAGCGCAGTTGTGTTGGGGTGTTTGCACTGGGCTAAACCTATTCAGGCAACGGAGAAGTAATTGCTCGGTTGATATCCTCCACGCACAGCGCCTCCGATAGCCAAAATCCCTGGCAAAACGTACAGCCTAAAGCAATTATAGATTGCAGTTGCTGGGCCGTTTCAATCCCTTCTGCAACCACCGTAATATCAGCGCTATGTCCCAAATCAACAATCGTCTTGATAATATCTCGCCCGGTCGGTGTGTCTATTTCTTCGATGAAAGCTCTGTCTATTTTTAGCGTGCTTACCTCAAGCTGATGCAGTCGGCTCAAAGAGGAATGACCTCGGCCAAAGTCGTTTACGCAAAGGCCAAATCCCTCAGATTTAAGCTGCTGCAAAACCGCCGTCAGGCTAGGGTCGCTGCTTAGCAGAATCTGTTCGTCAATTTCTAACTGGAAGGCGGAGGACGGCATTTGATACGTTTGCAAGCCACTTTGCCAACGCGAGACGAGTTGCGGACATCGGAGCTGTAGCAAAGATAAATTCACGTGAAAAGATAGCGTTTCGTAACCTGCGTGCGATCGCCACGCCTTCAACTGTTTGCAAGCCGTCTGAATAACTTGAGCACATAGCTGACGAACAATCCCAATCTCCTCGGCCACCTCAATAAAGGCATCCGCGCTCAGTCGGCCCCGAGTGGGATGATGCCAGCGCAAAAGCACCTCAAACCCAGAAATACTCTGAGTACGAAGGTTGAAAATAGGCTGATAATAAAGCTGAAACTGATCTCGAATCAGCGCTTGTCGTAGCTCATCTTCTAGCGTGACCTTAGCTTGAGCCTGCCCTTTCATATCCGCATCAAAAACGGCGAATTTCTGACCTGTCAGCGGCCCCTCACCCTGCAAAAGAATTGGAGACATTCTAGGCGATCGCTGCCGCTGAGTTTTTAACTGCGCCTGAAGCAGCAGCTTTGTTCGAGCCTTAGCCGAGTACATCGCAGCATCGGCATCTCTGAGCGCAGCTTCAGGCTCGCGGTAGCCTGCGGTACTAAAGGTAATGCCGATACTGGCTCCTACAAATACTTTGCGATCGCCAAACACAAAAGGCGCTTCCAACTGCTTCTGAATCCTTTTGACCGCTGCGATCGCATGGTCCTCATCGGGAATGTTATCTAGCAGCACCGCAAACTCGTCTCCCCCCAACCGCGCCACCAAATCGCTACGGCGAAACATGTGCTTGACCTGCTTAGCTACATGCTGAAGCAGAAAATCGCCCACCTCATGACCTAATACATCATTAATCGGCTTAAAATTGTCCAAGTCGATAAACAAAACAGCATACAAATGACTGGGCTGACGGCCATTGAGCTGAATCGCCTGATTTAGTCGCTGTAGAAAATAACTGCGATTGGGTAGGCCCGTCAGCGGATCGTGCAAAGAGCTATGACGTAAAGCAGCCTCACGTTTCACCAACATTGACTGCGCTTTCAGCAATCTTTGCAGCGCCTGCGTCAGCTTTGCGGTGCGCTCCTTCACCCGATTTTCTAAATGCTCGCTATACGAAAGGATCTGAGTCGTTTTGCGAGATAGCTCCATCTGCGCCACCACCTGTCGGCTCAGACGCTCTACGGCCTGTAGCTGCTCCGTCGAAAGCGTCCGAGGATGATAGTCAATTACGCATAGAGAACCCAGCGCATAGCCATCCGGTGTAATCAGCGGAGCGCCCGCATAAAAGCGAATATTAGGCGGCCCTAAAACCAAAGGATTATTTCGAAAAAGCTCGCTTTCGAAGGTATCTTCTACGACCATCAAACCTTTGTTTTGAATCGTATGTGAGCAAAAGGCCACACTACGAGGGGTATCCACAACATCTAGCCCCACAGCAGACTTAAACCACTGCCGTTTAGCGTCGACTAAGCTAACCAGCGCAATCGGTGTCTGACAGATTTGGGCCGCTAGCTTCGCAATATCGTCGTAAGCCAACTCAGACGGAGTATCTAGGAGGTTATAGTCCCGAAGCTTTGCTAGGCGAAGCGTTTCTTGGGCTGATGAAGCTGACATCATAAACTTTACTAATAAGTATCTACCCAGGGCATCTCGGTCTTAGAAAGATTGAACTAGCAACACTTCTTACGAAGAAAGATAACTTCTTTCAGGCCAGAAAAACATCCTTCTAAATTGCTGAATCGCTCCATTCGACAACATATTTGGCAATATAAAATCTAGAGAGAAGGGATCGCTCATGCAGGAAAATTTAGAACAAATGGCCCCTATTAAACTTCAGGAAATAACGTAATAAGTAGCCAGATTGAGCATACGCTAGTCAGAGCGCGTATACGCTAGGACGCTATATACGATCAAGCCAATCAAACATCCGATTCCAGGCCCACCACCGATCAGAATCTTCAAACTGCTGCTGACAAGCTGAGCTGCTGACATAGCCGACATGCCCCCCTTGGGCCGTCATGATCAAATCAATCGCCGAATTCTGCTCGCAGACTGATTGAATGTCTCCGACCAAATCGGGCGCAAAAAGGGGGTCATCTGCGGCATATATAATCAGCGTTGGCTTCGTCAGTTCGGGGAGTAGATAAATCCCGCCCGTCGCTTTGTAATAAGCTTCTACAGAATCGAATCCCAGACGAGGAATGACCATCTCGCAATCAAAACTCCAGATGCTGTAGACGCGAGCCACTGCGTCTGAGTCAAATTGACCAGGGTGATACTGCTGAAGCTGATGTAGTAAAGATTTTAGCTTTCGAGCGATCGCCTTTTCCAAATACTTACCTAAAGGCGCTTGCGTGAGGTAGGTTAGCGATCGCATCGACTCCAGCGCCGGGCAAATCACCGCACTTCCGCCCACTTCCGCCTCATCCAAATCTAAATCTGCCCCCCACTCCGGCAACGTCTGCGCCGCCTTAACCCCCCAAAGGGCCAGCAGCCCCCCCAAAGAAAATGCCGTAAACCAAAAAGGAGCCGGACAGCCCAACGCCTTCGCCGCCGCTGCAATTCGCACAAAATCCTCCCCTTCATACAGTCCGTCTGAAGTCAGCGTCGGCGAAAGCTCCGCCGTGCGTCCGTGCGCTCTCCAGTCAAAGATCACCACCGCATAACCTTTGGCATAGGCTTTGCGCGCCATAATCCGCAAAAACCACTGATCGTCCAAATCTCCAGTGATACCGTAAGTCCCAATAATCGTGCCAACAGGATGATCAGGAATCGCCACCAAGCAAAAAATAGGCACTCCCTGAGCGCCCGTAAAAATCTGCTCCTGCCAAACAGGTTCTGGTTCTACAATAGACGCCTCCCAGTTTTTACTCGCTCGCAGCCCAGCGTAAAGTGTCATCAAGAAGCCATTGTTCAGAGGCCAAGGCGCTCGGTACGAATCGCCGTATAAATTGGAATTAAATTTCATTGCAGTCGAAGTAAAACCCTATGCTCGAATTCATTAATCTTCCCGACGGTCAACTCCCTCCCGTTGCGCCCTACTCCCACGCAGTGAGAGCAGGCGATTTTCTGTTTGTCACCGGTCAGTTGGCCGAAAATCCAGACACCGGAGAAGTTGAGAAAGGCTCTATAGAAGCCCAAACGGAGCAGGTGATGGCCAACCTCAAGCTCGTCCTCGCTCATGCAAATACCAGCTTCGAAAAAGTCGCTATGTCCCGCATCTTCGTCACCGACTTTCGTTACTACGAGACAGTCAACCGCATCTACGCCGGTCATTTTACAGCCGGTCGCTATCCTGGCCGTACCACCGTAGGCGTAACGGCATTAGCTGGTCTTGGTGATGTTGAGATTGATCTGATTGTCTATTGCGGCGATTGATCGAGGTTCATCTATAAACCTAAATCCTCCAGATCTTCTAAGTCCTCAAGATCCTCTACTGCAGACAGATCTAAGCACAGCTCCTGAAACGCCTGATTCCGGCTCTTTCGGGAAATTCGGCGATACTTCTTCGCCTCTAACCGAGGCTCGTTCAGCACCTTACCGTCTTCTAGCATCTTTACTTTCTCAGTCGCCTCTGCCTCTCCCTGATGTAGAACCTGCTGCTGCTGAACGATCACTTCCTCCAACAAGGCTAAATAGTGCTCATAGCGCTCCCAATCTCCACGCACCACGCAGCCGGGTTCATCTCTATGCAGACAATTATTAAACTGACAGGCGGCGATCGCCCGTCGCACTCGAATCTCAGGAAAATACTCACCCAACGCTTTCGGTGTACAAACCACATCAGGCTGATTAAATCCTGGTGTATCCGCCAAAAATCCCCCCTCAGGCAGTTCAAATAGCTCTACATGACGCGTCGTATGTCTTCCCCGGCCTAGCTTCCCCGACACCGCACTCACGCGCAAATTTTGCTGAGGAATCAAACGATTCGTCAAGCTTGACTTACCTACCCCTGAGGGACCAGCCACTACCGTAATCTTTTCGCTCAAGGCCGCAATTAAATCAGCGGGCAAAGCAGTATCCGACTGGATGCTTACGAGTAGAGGTTTGTAGCCCCAGTTGGATAGGCGATCGCACCACTCATCCGCCTGTTTCTCACTAATCAAATCTCGCTTGTTCAAGCACAGCGTCGTCGCTAATTTAGTCGATTCAGCCTTGACCAAAAAACGGCTGAGCTGATTAGCATCTAGTGCCGGTTCTGCCAGCGCAAACACCAGTAAAATTTGCTCCACATTGGCAATCGGCGGTCGGTCTAAAAACTTGCCTCTAGGCCGAACGGACGAAATCGCCCCTCGCAGTCCCTGCCAGTCTAGCTCCTCTACCGTGACGCGATCGCCCACCATAATTTGCTGACCCAACTTCTTCAGCAAACTTCGACGAATACACAAAAAAACCAGCGACTCGCCTGCTAGCTCACTCACCGACTCACAGGCCACCTCACCCAAGCGCTCCGCTTGCTGTCGGGCCACCTCAGACAAAGCCCCAGACTCATCTAGCTGCACAGAATAATAGTTAGCCTGAATCGCCACCACCGTACCCAGCCAGCGCTGAGCCGCTGAACTCACGAGGCCGCCGGACAGCGAACCTGCACCGCAAAATGCTCGCCGCAATCTTCCACCGCTTCTACACCGTAGCCATCCATCTTCAAGCTATCCGGCACCTGCTCAATCGGCTCCCCCGGATCTAGCCAAACCTCTAACAGCGCCCCCGGAGCCATTTTCTCCAGTTTCAGCTTCGTCCGCACAAAGTTCAAAGGACAGGGCGTTCCTCTCAAATCCAACTGTTCGTCAGCCATTAAACAGTCCCCCTAGAAACCCTTCCTTTTTTCCCTTTCCCACAACCTCACCACGCGTCTCTGCCAGCTTCAGCAGCAGCTCTCGCTCATCGCCCTTCAGTCGGGTAGGAATATCCACCTTCACCGTAATCAAATGATTACCCCGGCTCACCGGATTGCCCAATCGAGGCACCCCACGATTATCCAGAGACAGCACCGTATTTGGCTGAGTCCCCGCTGGCACATGCAAACTCACCTGTCCATCCACCGTCTCAACATCCAGCTCGCAGCCCAAAATAGCCTGCAAATAGCTCACCTTCAGATCCGACAAAATGTTGATTCCATCGCGCTTAAACTTAGAATCTTCGTTAACGACCAGGTATACATACAAATCGCCGGACTTACCGTTACGCTTACCCGCATCGCCCTCGCCCGATACCCGCAGCCGAGTGCCATTCTCAACCCCAGCAGGCACCGTAATTTTCAGCTTCTTATTCGTCTGCTTTTGGCCATTGCCACCGCAGGTTTCGCAGCGTTCCTCAACCACCTCACCCGAGCCATCGCAGGTAGGACAAGCAGAAACCTGATTAAAAATGCCAAACGGCGTTCGAGTCGCCCGCCGAACCTGACCTGCACCACTACAGGTAGAACAAGTTCTAGGCTGCGTTCCTGGTTTTGCACCCGAGCCATCGCAAGTTGTGCAGGTCTCTAAGTGACTGATCTTTATTTCCTTCTCGCCGCCGAATACCGCTTCCTTAAAGTCGAGCTTAAGGTTCAGCCTAAGATCGTCGCCCTGCATCGGCCCGCGTCGGCGCTGCTGACCCTGCGGCCCAGAAAATCCATTAAAAAAGCTCTCAAAGATATCAGCGAACCCGCCCATATCCTGAAAGTCTTGAAATCCACCGGCTCCAGCGCCCGCCGCCGCACCCCCGACGCCCGCATCACCAAATCGGTCATACCGCGATCGCACCTCCGGCTCAGACAGTACTTCGTAGGCGCGGCTTACTTCCTTAAAGGTCTCCTCAGCCCCCGCCGCCTTATTTACGTCCGGGTGGTACTTCCGCGCTAGCTTACGATAAGCACGCTTAATCTCATCTTGCTCGGCATTGCGCGAAACCCCCAGGGTTTCGTAGTAATCACGGGCCATAAAACGTCAGTCAAAGAAAGAGAACTAGCAGGTTACAAATCAACAAGCATTAAACCATTGTATAGCAAACCTCAGAATGCATCAGCTCGCAGCCAGGAAAAAGGAGCTGCGGATCTCAAGAATCCGCGTGGAGCCAACGAACGCGAGGTCGCTACTCAATTTCCTCGTAGTTAGCAGCTAGGGTGGAATCCACGTCATATTCCTCATCTGGGGCGGCGTATGTAGTCGAGGGAGCGAGCGCAGAAACTGACGAAACCGGCGTTGCAGAGGGGGTCTGAACAGGGCTAGAAGCGCCACCCGTAGCACTTACTGCCGAAACATCAGCAACCACCGTCTGAGCATCAGACTCAACCGGAGTTACAGGCGTCATCGGCTGAGAAGACAGGTGAGCACCCGGCATCTCAACGGCGTCAGAATCCACCCGAGGGGCACCTGGCATGTCGTTACTTCTATCTGCTTGACTATCGTCTTCATTCACCTGGCGGTAGAGTCCGGCGCCAATATCAAAAATGCTTTGCTGCAACGCCTCTAACAATCGGTTGATATCAGCAGGCTGCGCATTTTTGTCGGCGATCGCACTTCTCAAAGCCTCAGCCTCAGTCTCAGCCTGTATCCTCAGCGCCTCAGACATCGAACGCCTCCCATCGCGCAGCGTAGACTCATAGCTATAAAACAGCGAATCCGCTCGGTTTTGCAGCTCTGCCAAAATCTTACGCTGTTCATCTTCACCCGCAAACATCTCAGCTTCTTCCTTCATCCGAGCAATCTCAGCCGAAGTCAGTCCACCTCGGTTGGTAATCTTGATACTTTGCTCGCGGTTAGTCCCTCGATCCCTCGCGGCCACCTGCAAAATACCGTCCGCATTAATTTCAAAAGACACCTCAATTTGCGGCACCCCTCGCGGCGCAGGCGGAATCCCCGTCAGCTCGAATCGGCCCAGGCTCTTGTTATCTTTAGCCATTGCCCGTTCGCCCTGCAAAGCGTGAACTTCTACAGAGGTTTGGCCGTCCGTAGCGGTCGAAAAGATTTGAGTTTTACTCGTTGGAATCGTCGTGTTGCGCTCAATTACCTTAGTAAATACTTCGCCCAGCGTCTCAATGCCTAAAGAAAGCGGCGTCACATCCAGCAGCAACAGGTTCTTCACCTCACCCCCCAACACGCCCGCTTGAATAGACGCGCCTAAAGCCACCGCTTCATCCGGATTCACAGAGCGATCTGGCGTCTGTCCGCCAAAGAAACCGGTAATTGCCGTCTGTACAGCCGGAATTCGGGTAGATCCACCCACTAGCAAAATTCGCTCAATATCTTCCGCGCCCAAATCAGCATCTTTCAACGCTTGTTTCACTGGCTCCAACGTACTTTGAACTAGCTCTGCGGCTAGCTCCTCAAACTGCGATCGCGTCAGCTCCATCTCCAAATGCTTCGGCCCCTTCTCATCCGCCGCAATAAACGGCAAATTAATTGACGTCTTGGCCATCGTCGAAAGCTCCACTTTGGCCTTCTCCGCCGCCTCTCGAATCCGCTGAAGCGCCATCCGATCCGCCGTCAGGTCCATATCTTCAGACGCTTTGAAGGCTCTGGTCATCCAGGTAACGATGCAGTTATCAAAGTCGTCACCCCCCAGGTGGTTGTTACCAGAGGTGGCTTTTACTTCAAAAACACCATCGCCTAACTGCAAAATAGAAACATCAAACGTACCGCCGCCCAAGTCAAACACCAAGACCGTTTGATCTTGATCTTGCTTATCTAAGCCGTAGGAAAGCGCTGCTGCCGTTGGCTCATTAATAATCCGCAGAACTTCTAAGCCTGCGATCATGCCAGCGTCCTTCGTCGCCTGACGCTGCGCATCGGTAAAGTAGGCGGGTACTGTAATCACCGCCTGATGTACGGTCTCACCCAGATAAGCCTCAGCATCGTTTTTAAGCTTTTGCAGCGTCATCGCCGAAATCTCCTGCGGCGTGAAGCTCTTGGCTCGAATCATCACATCGACAGTATCATCCTTACCGGTAACGCATTTATAAGGGACGCGCGATCGCTCCGCTTCTGTATCACCCCAGCGCCGCCCTATAAATCGCTTAATGCTATAGACCGTATTCTCAGCGTTAGTCACAGCCTGCCGCTTAGCTAGCTGACCCACCAAACGCTCGCCCCCCTTAGCAAACCCCACAATACTCGGCGTGGTTCGTCCACCCTCCGTATTAGGGATTACCACAGGCTTACCGCCCTCCAGTACAGCTACGCAACTGTTGGTAGTTCCTAGATCAATGCCGATAACTTTTCCCATAATCCGCTCGGACAGTTCAATGAAGGTCGGTTGCGGTTACGCCATCAGTCAGTGTCCGCGCCAAACCTTCATCTAGGCATTCTTAACTCGCGTTAATAGATGAACTGCACTGCAAGCAAAACCAACCAGCATCTCTACTCGTTCTTGCTCATCTCTACACAGTTCGTCTGATAGCGATTAAGAAGCCTCATTTGATCCAGATGAAGCATCTAAAGGCGTGGCCACTTTGACCATAGCGTGGCGTAAAACCCGCTCTCCTAAAACATACCCACGCACGAACTCCTCAATAACAGCTCCTTCAGGATACTGATCCGTAGGTTCACGCATTACGGCTTCATGCAAATTAGGATCGAACTCCTGCCCCTCAGAACGCATTGGCGACACACCTAGCTTCTTAAACGTATCCACTAACTGCTTATAAACGCCCTGATAGCTCTTGTGAATCACCATCTCACCTTCGTTTTGTGGCTTAATTTGAGATCTCGCCCGCTCAAAATTATCCACCACCTCTAGTAAAGCGCTAATGGTATTGCACTTCACCTTTGCTTCTAATTCCTCTTGCTGCTTGGCCGTACGCTTACGGAAATTGTCAAAGTCAGCGTTGAGCCGAGTAAACTGTCCCGTGCGATCTTCCAACTGAGCTTGAAGATCCGACACCTGCCCTTGCAGCGTCACTCTAGCGCTGGCCTCAGCCGCAAACGCGTCCTCAGCCGAGATATCGTCAGGCATCGAAGCATCATCTACTGATGCTTCAGCAGTTGCAGCATCAGACTCAGCCGAGTCAAACGCCTGCTCAAAATCAATATCAGCCGCCGCGTCTTCAGCCCGCAACTCTTCAATACCATCCGAACTCTCTTTTTCCGGATTCTCACCAGCAGGCTGCTGGTTCTCGTTATTATCTGCGTCCATCATCCTTATAAAACTCTCCGTTACCCTGTCCATATTAGAATCTGAATGCACAATTGAGGAACGGTTTTCCGTAGTAGGTTTTCACGACCTCAAAAACCAAGAGGAGACTTGGCTTAGGTTTAGAGTAAGTCATCGGGTCATTCATCTAACGATTTATCCAATCGTTACAAACGCCCAGAAAACATCCAAACTTACGTACTAGCACAGACACCAGACTGTAAGGCCGTTTGAGTAGAGTGGGCACAATGGTGTGAGATTTTTTCGCATCGGCCATGACAAATTCTTCATCTACGCGGAAGGCACTTGTTCTACAGAAGAGCTTTTCGCCCTTTAGCAACAAGCTTATTCAAGCTGGCTTTGTAGACGGCGGCCAAATGCAGCAGGCACTGGTCGAAAGTCGCAAAACAGGCCGAACCCTCACCGACGTCTTAGAGTCGATGACCGGCCAGCAGCTATCGCCCGAACTCCTGCGCCAATACAAAAAGCAGCAGCTCTTCGAACTCAAGATTCTATACGGCGTCGAGTCGCTCGATCCTGAAGTAGAAAGCATATCCAACACTCAAGTCACCCAGCTAATCGGCAGTCTGATATCAGTGGATATCTGTCGCCGACATTGCCTAGTCCCTCTCTCCAAAACGGGAGAAGCGGGCAGTCAGTCGGTTTTAGTTGCGATGGTCGATCCAGAAAATTTGGAAGCCCAAGACGATCTCAACCGCATTTTGCGACCGCTAGAAATAAAGCTGCGGCGCATGGTGATTACAGTCGAAGACTATCAGCGGCTGATGGCAAAGTACCTAGATGAGCAGGTTGCCAAAGAAAAGAAGCGCGATTCTGCCAAGGCTGTAGATGTTCAGGCAGATTTAGAAGATCTTGACCTAGATGGCAGCGGTTTAGAAGATGTTAATGAAGACGACGCTGATTTAGGAGCCGCGTTGCAAGATGCGGGTGCAGCTCCTGTCATCGCACTAGTCAACAAGATTCTGGTAAAGGCGCTTCAAGAAGACGTCTCCGACATCCACGTTGAGCCGCAAGAAGAATTCTTGCGCATTCGATTTCGCAAAGACGGCGTTCTTATGGAGGCTTTCCCTCACCTTCCCAAAAAGATCATTCCAGCCGTCTGCGCCCGATTCAAGATTATTTCGGAGCTAGACATCGCTGAGCGCAGAATGCCTCAGGACGGACGCATCCGTCGGGTATTTCAAGAACGCAAGGTGGACTTCCGGGTCAGCACGCTGCCTAGCCGATATGGGGAGAAAATTGTACTCCGAATTCTAGATAACTCGACGACTCAGCTAGGGCTAGACAAGCTGATCACCGACGATGAAACGCTCCATATTGTTCAAGACATGGCCAAAAAGCCATTTGGTCTGATTCTGGTAACCGGCCCGACGGGTTCCGGTAAAACCACCACGCTCTACTCTGTCCTTTCCGAGCGTAACGATCCAGGGGTCAACATCAGCACCGCTGAAGACCCCATTGAGTATACGCTACCTGGCATTACCCAGGTACAGGTAATTCGAGAAAAAGGCATGAACTTTGCCTCCATTCTACGTGCCTTCCTGCGACAAGATCCCGATGTCATCCTAGTGGGCGAGACCCGCGACCCTGAAACCGCAAAAACAGCGATCGAAGCAGCCCTAACTGGCCACCTAGTACTGACCACACTGCACACCAACGATGCGGCAGGCGCGGTCTCACGACTGGGTGAGATGGGCGTTGAGCCTTTTCAGGTAGCCAGCTCGCTGATTGGCGTACTGGCGCAGCGCCTAGTTCGTCGCGTATGTGAGAAATGTAAGATCGCTTACCAGCCTACTCCTGAAGAACTGGCTAGATTTGGCCTAACGGCTTCTGGCGATCATGAAATGACGCTCTACAAAGCAAACAATGTCCCTAATGAGCAGATTAGTGGGGAGCGTGAAGCTGGAAAGCTTTGTGAGAAGTGTCAAGGCGGCGGCTATAAGGGCAGAGTTGGCGTGTACGAGGTCATGCGCGTTACCGAAAGAATCCAACAGTTAATTTCCGATCACGCACCTGCTGAGCAAATCAAAGAAGCCGCTGTAGAAGAGGGGATGCATACCTTGCTGGCTTACAGCTTGAATTTGGTCAGAGGAGGGCATACCACGCTAGAAGAGGTCGAGCGGGTCACCTTTACAGACAAAGGGCTTGAATCTGAACTTAAGGCTAAGCGCAAGAGCGTACTCTCTTGTACCACCTGCGCGGCTGAGCTGCACCATGAGTGGCTCGACTGCCCGTACTGTCTCACGCCTCGATATAAGGACTAGATTCAATGGCTGGGCGATCGCCCGGTTCAAAGTCCTAAATCGAATATCCGCAGACAAACAAAGCTAATCACTTACTAAAGAGGAAAAACGAATGGAACTGATGATTGAAGACTTGATGGAAGAAGTGATTGAGCGCGGTGGCTCTGACCTTCACCTATCGACCGGCATCCCGCCTTACATCAGAATTAGCGGTCATCTCACGGCAACCGACCATCCGCCCATGACGGCTGACATGTGCCAGCGACTAATCTTCAGTATGCTGAACAACTCTCAGCGAAAAATTCTAGAGCAAACTTGGGAACTAGACTGCTCTTACGGCGTACGCGGATTAGCCCGTTTTAGAGTCAACGTTTACAAAGACCGAGGCACTTATGCCGCCTGCTTACGCGCCCTCAGCTCTAATATTCCGAGCATGGACGTACTGTGCCTGCCACCTATCGTGACTGAACTATCCGAGAAACCTAGAGGTCTAGTTCTCGTCACGGGTCCTACAGGTTCGGGTAAGACAACGACCCTGGCGTCGATGATTAACAACATTAATCTGACTCGCGCCGAGCATATCTTAACCGTGGAAGACCCCATTGAGTTCGTGTACGAACCCATCAAGAGTCTGATTCACCAGCGTCAAGTTGGCGAAGATACCAAAAGCTTCTCAAATGCACTACGCGGCGCTTTGCGTGAAGACCCGGACGTGATTCTAGTGGGCGAGATGCGTGACCTAGAAACTATCTCTCTGGCTATTTCCGCCGCCGAAACCGGCCACCTAGTATTCGGCACCTTGCACACTAGCTCCGCTGCACAAACCGTAGACAGAATTGTAGACGTGTTCCCTCCTGCCCAGCACCAGCAAATTAGAGTACAGCTTTCAAACTCGCTGGTGGCAGTACTCAGCCAAACCCTAGTCACGAAGCAGAACGTTAAGCCAGGCGAGTATGGTCGAGTCATGGCGCAAGAAATCATGGTGGTGACACCGGGTATCTCCAACATGATTCGGGAAGGAAAGACCGCGCAAATCTACGGTGCGATTCAAACAGGCGGTCGCCTCGCGATGCAGACATTAGAGATGGCGCTGGCCGATTTGTACAGAAAAGAAACGATTAGCTTTGAGTCGGCAATGTCCAAAACATCGAGGCCCGAGGAGCTACAGCGGTTAATTGGAGGTGCGCCAGGTGCGGCTAAAGCTCAAGCAGCTAAAGCTGGACATCGGTAACCGAATCTCGATCAACGATTCTAGTGAGTCAAGCTCATCTGTCTAGGATTTGGCTATTCCCGGACTCAGCTATTCCAAAGTTCAGCCTTTCAAATCCAGCTATTCGAGTAAGAGAAACTTATGCCTACCTACGTTGCCACTGGCCGGGATGTGACGGGTAAATCCGTCCGCAGAAAGGTGGAGGCCGACACGCCCGCATCCGCCAGAATGATTGCCAAAGATCAGGGCATTCATATTCAGAACATCACCGAGAGCAAGGGCAGTAGCTTTAGCTTTGCGGATATTAAAACCTCCATGGTGAAGGTAACCGTTAAAGACAAAGCGGTTTTCTCTCGTCAGTTTGCAGCGCTAGTGTCTTCGGGCGTGGCCCTGGTACGCGGCATTGGCATTTTGGCCGACCAGTGCCCCAACCCTAAAATGAAGCAAGCGCTGATGGGCATCAATGCCGACGTGCAGCAGGGAACAAATCTCTCTGATTCTATGCGCAAGTATCCTAAGTGCTTTGACAACCTGTACGTAAGCATGGTGCAAGCTGGGGAAGTTGGCGGCGTACTAGATGAAGTCCTTAACCGCTTAGCTAAGCTGCTAGAAGATCTAAACCGGTTGCAGAATCAAATTAAGTCGGCAATGGCTTATCCGGTCACAGTCGGCTTTTTGGCGGTTACCATCTTCATCGGCATGACCGTCTTTTTGCTGCCGATTTTTGCCGAGATTTTTGAAGACTTAGGTGCGCCACTGCCGCTCTTTACTCAGGCGCTAATGGCCATTAGTAAAATGCTGAGAACCTGGTATTTATCACTGGGACTGGTTGCCGTTATCTCGGTGCTGGTGTTTGTTTACAAGCAGTATTACAAAACACCTGTAGGCCGCGTGACGATGGACGGGTTCTTCTTAAAAATGCCGCTGTTCGGCGACCTGGCACAGAAGTCTGCAACGGCCAGATTTTGTCGTACCTTTGGGTCTCTTTCGCGTTCGGGGGTGCCGATTCTGACCGCGCTGGAGATTGTACGAGATACTTCAGGAAACCAAGTGATTGCCAACGCAATTAATGCTGCGCAGGCGGAAATTCAGTCGGGTGGGATGATTAGTCTGGCCCTGCAAGAGCATGGAGTGTTCCCAGTGATGGCAATTCAGATGATCAGCATCGGGGAGGAAACCGGCGAGCTGGATCAGATGCTGATGAAGGTGGCGGACTTTTATGAGGATGAAGTGGAGCAGGCGGTGAAAGCACTGACGAGTATTATGGAGCCGATTATGATCGTGGTGCTGGGTGGTATGGTGGGTTCGATTCTGGTGGCAATGTATTTGCCGATGTTCTCGGTGATGGATCACTTGGGATAGAAAGTTGGATCGCCGGTCATATTAAAAAGTGAATTCATGAATAGAAACCCAGCTCGCAGTAGTGAGTTGGGTTTTATTATGTTCTTCATTGATTAAGATAAATAGGGCTAGGAGAGAACGAACATGGTGGAAAGCGTTAAGGTACGCCAGCGAGTTGGACAGGATGGTATTCTGCACCTTGAAATTCCGGTCGGACTCACTGACCAGGATGTCGAGGTGATGGTGATTTACCAAGTTGCGCCAATAGATATCCAACAAAATCTAAAAGATGGCTTCGAAAAACAGCTTTTTGAAGCAGCTCTTTCCAATTTAAGGGATACGGAAAATCCACTTCGATTCAATAATTTCGCATATGCGACTAGAGAATTAGTACGTCACATTTTAATTAGAATTGCGCCAGACGAAGAACTCGTAAAGTGCTCCTGGTATAAAAACGAAATAGAGAGTAGGGAGAACGGCATCACACGTAGGCAGAGAGTCTACTACGCTGTGCAAGGTGGACTATCTAATGAATACGTTAGAGATATTCTTGGTATTGACATCATAGAAATGCAGAAGTTTCTCAAGGATGCAGTAGACAAAATGAGTAAATACACTCATATTCAAGAGAAGACTTTTAACATTGATGATTCGAAAGTAGAGAGGTTTGTAGAAGAGACATTATCAGCAGTGTCTAGCCTATTTTCAACTGTTAAGAAGAAACATAAAATTATAACTTCTGCTCTCTGGGAACAAATTGACGAATCGACGGTTGATTCAGCACTCAGCGAAACCATTCTTTCTCTTGATGAACTTTCTAGTCATCACAGCATTGAGGAAGTGTACACAAGCGACATCCAAATAATAACCATAGACGGTGACTTCATTCGATTCAGAGCTGAAGGAACTATTGCCTGCGAGCTGCAATGGGGTTCTGGCTCAGACATGAAACGCGGAGATGGCGCAGTAGCATCACACTCGTTTCCTTTTACGTGCGAGCTTTGGAGTTCTGTAAGCGAACCAGAGGATATTCAAACAGAAGAAGGGGCTTTTAGCGCTGATACTAGCTCGTGGTGGAGTGAGTACACTGATGAATAATTCCTTGGGTTCATTAGGACAAATCATTCACGCACACAGACCTTTAGGAATGAGAATTTAATAAGTTGCCGATCTATTTCCGGCCACCCTTCGACTACGCTCAGGGTTCGGAATCAGCAACTGCCGCTGGCTGAGCGCAGTCGAAGCCAAAACCTACCGATCTACGAAAGCGCTTCTTATTCAATCCTCGTCCCTTAGCAAGCTGATAGATAGGCTAAGCGAGAACTTCTTTGAGCTTGTGCTGGTTCCAAAGATCTTGGTAGAGGCCGGGTTGGGTGACGAGTTCTGTGTGGGTGCCGGACTGGGCGATGCGGCCTTTGTCCATGACTAGGATGCGATCGCACGAAGCCGCTGCCGACATTTGATGCGAGACAAAAATCACGGTTTTCCGCTGCGTCTCACTAGAAAGGTTATCCAAGATTTGAGTAGCCGTTTGATTATCTACGCTAGAGAGCGCATCATCTAGTACGAGAATTGGCGCATCTACTAATATCGCCCGAGACAATGCCGACCGCTGCCGCTGACCGCCAGAAAGCGTGATGCCTCGTTCGCCTACCAGCGTTTTGTATTGGTTGGGAAAGTTCAAAATCTCGCCGTGAAGCTGGGCTTCTTTGGCCGCGTATTCTACTTCGCGCTGCTCGGCAGTCGGATCGCCGTATCGAACATTATTTTTGACGGTGGTGCTAAATAGGAAGCTGTTTTGGGGGACGAAGGCGATCGCTCCCCTCAAATCCGACAGCTCTACCTGCGTCACATCTAGCCCGTCTATAAACAGCTCGCCCGTCTCAATCTCTAGCAATCGGGGGAGGGCCATCGCCAACGTTGATTTGCCCGACCCAATCGGCCCGACCACGGCCACAGTCTGTCCCGGTTCAATGACAAAATTCACCCGATCTAGCGCCGGACGATCGGAGCCTGGAAAAGTAAAGGTAAGATCGTGGGCTTCTAGTCGGCCAATTGGGTTCGGGAGGGCCATCGCGCTCGAAGTATCGCGAATCTCTGGTTTGGCGGCGAAAATAGCCTCCACCCGATCTAAGCTGACCTCGCCTCTTTGGTAAGCCGTAATCGTAAAGCCCAGAAGCGCGGTTGGAAAAACGAGCTGCTGGATAAACAGGAAGATAGCAACAAAATCACCCGCCGTCATCTGGCCATTGCGAATCGACTGAGAGCCAATCGCTAAAGCGATCACCAAGCTTAGACTGGCAAAGCCACCCAGCAGTGGGAAAAGAATATTTCGAGTTTTAGCGAGCGCCAGATTCGCGTCTAGCAAGCTGCTATTACGCTGAGCAAACGCCAGCCGCTCATTCTCCTCTTGAGCGTAAATTTTCACCAGCGAAATGCCGCCCATATCTTCCTGAATCAGATCGCTGATGTGGGAGATTTCTTCTTGGACATCTAGCTGCTGTCGTCGCAGACGATTGCCAAAAACAGCCACGACGCTAAACATAACCGGATAGACAGCCAGAGAAAAGAGCGTCACGCGGCCATCTAGATTAGCCATCGCAGGCACGATCAGGATGTAGGCAAAAAACGTATTGGCTATACTCAGCACGGCAAATCCTAGCAGACGACGAATATTATCTACATCGCTCGTCGCTCTATTGATCAGGTCACCAATCGTATTTCGTGCAAAGTAAGCCGGTTCTAACGTTAGCAAATGCTCAAATATGCGCTGTTTGAGGTCGAACTCTACTTGCCGACCTACGCCAAATATCAAAATCCGCGAAGCCATGCGGATAAACCACATAATGCTCGCCAGTACAAATACCAGCAAAACGTAGCGCACAAGCCGACCAAAACTAAACGTAACGGTCAGCTCGTCAACGATATAGCCAATGATCAGCGGGATAGACACCCCAACCGCATTAACGACTAACAAGGCCACTAGGCCCAAAATTACATCCTTTCGATGCGGCTTCAAGTAAGCAACAAACCGCATCAATCTCGATTGAGCCATAGATAGACAAGCCCGTATAAAACGCAGGATATCCCCCGCAAAACATCGAAGCAAGACTGCCTAAAGCAATTTTCCACCCCGAGTTAACCAGGATACTGTTAAATTTGCTGCGCTGTCATACCCATTGACGCATACCTATATCTCAATGCTTGGATCCCAGCCAAAGTTGAAATTAGGTAGCCAGCCTCGCAAGAAATAATATAAGGAAGTTAGCACCTCATCCCAATAGCGAGTTGTCAGTTGCAGCGCATCAACGCTGGGAAGGATAGAAGGAAGCCGCTCTAACAGATCTCCTCCCCGGTTAAAGCGAGCTGAGTAAAAATCAGTCGGCCTAGCAATCACCTCTAAGCCTATCCTTTCAAACGTCAGCGCTGCTCTCGACATGATAATAGCGGGCGCAACCAGCACAATTCGGGCATCATTGTTAGAATCACTGCGAGCTTCTCTATTGCCGACAACCTGGCTTTCCTCTAGCAACTCTTCCACGTCCTCAGCAGTTTCACGAATATTTAGGCCGCTGTCTTCAACTCGAATAGCACTCTCTGGAACGCCGTTTCGCACCAAAATATTACGGACAATGGTGTTGGATGGGTCGCCATCTGAGCCACCCGCTGTTACTATCACAAACGGAGAAGCTCCCAATGCGCGAGCGCGATCATAAAGATCTGCGGCATAGATCAATCGGGGGGCTAGCACTGTATTGATGGAAGTATCATCAATGTTTTCGAGACCGTCTATGGCAACTGAGACATTGCGCTGATCGCCAATGACTACAATAGCGCCAGCCTCGCCCAGATTCGCACCGGGCACCTCGCCGGTGCGACAAACCCCTTCACAGAGTTCAGATCGATTTGTAAAAGCTTGACGAACAGAACCTTCAGCCTCGGTCACCAACGCCTGTGCAAGAATCGGAATGCTTGAGAAAAGCAGCACGCTGAGCGCGATCATCACCGGCATTGGCTTTATCCGTTTATAGCCTTCACCGAGTGCGCCCCCTAGCAATACCAAAGCAAAGCCAAGTGGCCTAAACGGGAAGGAAATAATTTGCCAGATAATGCTGACGGTAGCGTTATCGGCTTCTAGAAAAGACAGCGCGAGTAGGGCGATAAAAATAATGCCACCAAACAAAGTTAGATACTTTTGCGGGATAACTCTAACTAGGATGTACCAAAGCAAAAGCCCTATCGAGGCCCATAGCAATATACGAGTGAGCAATACCAGCATTTCTATCTCTCTTGGGGGTGAAGCATCAGTACGTAAGGACTATTGAAAAATGACAATAGCGGCTCAATTTATTCAATTGCTTGTGTGAAGAGTTAAGCACACTCAGCTCATTTCAGCCACAAAAAAACGGAGGCTTTTTTAAAAAGCCTCCGTTCCCAAGTGTTTTGTTAGGTTAAATTTGAGAATCGACTCTAAATCAACTTAAGATTTGGATACTCAGCAATCATTTCATCAGCCGTCAGCGTTTCGCCAGAAATCTGGGGTGTCCACAGAACTTCTACCGCCATTAGCTGTTCGCTAGAAATCGACCCAATTTTGTTAATGACATCGCGCACATCGGCTTGAGTACTAACTTTAGGCAGATTCAGCTTGCCCTGAGTCGCGACCAAAACAGTCGCTACGATGTATTCACCCGGCGCTGAGTTTGCCAAATCTCCGCTCGTGGGCAGGGCCGCTTTGGGCTTAGACTGGGCGAGCTGTGCATTCACGTTAGAGAGCGTCTCACCCGTGAACTTGCTGCGTTCGGCGATCGCCAACTGATTAAACGCCTGCTCAGCCGCTGATAGCTTAGTTTGATCCGACTCCACATCGGCATAGGCCCAATATTCGGGATTGCGCATTAGAGACAGCGTGGTCTCTTGCAAAACTTTAGTTAAGCCAGCAGAGGTGCCCGTATCCGCGCTCTGAGCCATCTGGTTGAGATCGGCTTGGATGCCCCGAGCTTCCGCGAGTAAACCGACCTGCAATCGAGCGACAGAGACCGTCGGATTACTGCTATAAGCTTCAACGCTGTCGGCATTGACGCCCGCATTACGAAAGGCATTGAGAACAAAATTGGCCAGGGCGATCGCAATGAAAATGCCAAAAATACCGCCCACGCCGCCAAAGCCCATAAACGGCAGAATAAACGGCAGACCAAATCCACCGCCGGGATAGTAGCCCCTTCCATAGCCGCCACCGCCGTAGCCTGCAGAAGGCCCCCGCGAATAAGAACTCGGGGCGCGAGTAGGCGCACGGAAGCTGCCGCCACCGATACGTCCACCTGCTCGCGCGGCCATTGCGCCATCTGCCTGAGAAAATATCAGCACAGCGGCGAGGCCGAAGACAAAGCAGGACTTGAGAACAGACTTTAATAGGGGTCTTATAGAAAGACGCGCCCAGGTTTTCATTCTTTCAACCATGATCAACTTTTGAACAGTTTGTGAGGGGTTTGTGTATACCGATACTGTAGCGCCTTTCCCGATGTGAGAGAGCGTTTTTAAGCCTGTCAAAAGGGAGGGATTGCCGTACTTTGCGCTCAATTTGCCCGTCTAATTTTACCGGGTTGACTCACTCATTAGCCGCGCTTGAGCCGCCGCCAACAATCGTGACAATCTCTAGGCGATCACCCGACTGAACCACCGTTTGATCCCACAGTCCTCTTGCCAATATCTCACCGTTATATTCCACCGCAACCAATCTGGGATTAAGGCCCACCTCAGTCAAAAAATTAGGTAATTTTGTACCTGAAGCGCAAGTCTTAGACTCTCCATTCACCTGAAGTTCAATCGTATTAGGCGGGTTATTCATCAGATGCACTGTCTATATTAATGATTGATTTACGCAGTTATTTTCGGCGACGGCAGCTAAGCGTATTGTTGGGTTTGGCGAACGAGAGATCGCGCCACCTCAGCCGGATCGTCAGCCTGCATTAACGCCCGAACCACCGCCACCCGAGTAGCGCCCGCCGCCAGCGTCGGCTCCAAATTATCGGCATTAAGGCCGCCAATCGTAAACCAGGGCATCGTGGCATGTTCGGCGGCATAGCGCACATACTCGTTACCCGAGGCCGCCTTACCCGGCTTGGTGGGCGTCTCGTGCACCGGCCCCACGCCGATATAGTCAGCTTTTTCGGCTAACGCCTGCTGAAGCTCTTGAGAATTCGTGGTAGAGCGGCCCACAATTTTGTCTGGCCCTAGAATGCGGCGAGCCACCTCCATCGGCAAATCGTGCTGGCCTAAATGCACCCCGTCCGCATCCGCTGCTGCTGCGATATCTATGCGGTCGTTAACGATAAATAAAGCTCCATAGCGATGACAGAGCGATCGCATCTGCTTAGCCATCGCCAATCGCTCATCATCCGCAGCCGTCTTTTCTCGGTATTGCACAATGGCAATCCCCCCTTTTAGCGCCGACTCAACCACCTCTAAAAAGTTAGGAACTGGCGAAGTCACCAAATAAGTGCGCGCCCTAGTTAGCTGCTGCCAGCGCTGAGCTGAGTTCTCGGCTGGCTGAGCGGTCGTAGACTCTGAATTCACCATAGGATCTAAAATTTGGCTGTCGATTGTATAAAGCTGATATCGCATCTGCTTGCAAGCAGCCGACATCTCAAGATTATAGAGTTTGCCATATTCTTCGAGCACTCTGAGCGCTTCTTGAACCCGCGCAAAGTTGGCCTGTAAAAGCGCCGTTAGGCTAGGGCGAACGGCCTCTCTAGAATGCGTTAGAGCAGTCCCTAAGTCACCCGGCGTATCTCTTGCAGCGCGAATCTGCGAACTGTGCCAACTCGCCAGCACCTGACGTAAGTGCTTGAGCTGCGCCGTCGAATCCTCATCGTTCAGACCAAACCGGCACCATTCTTCAATCGTCCGAATGCCCTCCCTAGCCCGGTCTAAATTGGCGTCTAGAATACGCAGCACAGCAGAAGGGACCATAGCCAGAGTATCGTTTTGCTCGACCAAACGGGAAAACTTGATTTGAGGCGATCGCACTGCATCCTCATCTAAAGAAGATTCAGTATCAGCGTCTATAGACCTGAACGCTAGAGGATCAGACGGTGAGGGAGGATGAGACATCAGCAAAGCTGTAAAACGGCTAGAAGGGTAGGAGATATGCACTCGTCCTATCTATACTCATCTTAGTAGTTACACGGGTGTGAAACTTGACAACCGTAGTCGCTAAACCTCATATTTCAAGAGCAGGTACAAATGCTCAATCCTTTTGTTCATCTGGATTATATGACTCGTTATGCGAGCGTTTTCCAGGGTTTGTTTGCTATGAAGAGGCTACCTAATTAATGTGGGATAACTATTCTCGGGTGGCTGCTGCCGCCGCCAGCGTTTTGCTACTAGGTGCCGTTGCTGAACCCGCGCGATCACACACCACGCTATCAGATCAACCCGTCAGCCACCAACTGCTAGCCTCAGGAGCCGCTTCAGAGAGCGCCTACCAAACGCTCTACGTAAATCCCGACATTGGCAGCGACCAGGCCGAAGGAATCGTAGACCAGCCAGTGCAAACGGTGACGCATGCACTCGCGATCGCCGCGCCCAACACGGTAATTGTGTTGGCCCCTGGAAAATACACCCAGGCCAGCGGCGAAGTCTTCCCCCTACAGCTAAAGTCGGGCGTTACCATTCAAGGTACGCCCGGAGAGCGCAGCCGCAGCGCCATTATTGAAGGCGGCGGCAACTTTAATAGCCCCAGCCGCTCACAGCAAAACGCGGCGGTCGTCGCGGCTGACCGAGCAGGTATTGCCCAGGTAGCTATCTCTAATCCGGACGGCTATGGCTTGTGGATAGAATCTGCTAGTCCCACGATTTTAGAAAGCGCCTTTGTCGGCAACCGTCAAACCGGCATCTATGTAACGGGCGGATCGCCTCGGGTTCAAGGCAGCTACTTCTCGGGGAATCGCGTGGCCGGATTGGTAGTGTTTGGCGCATCGAATGCCAGTATTGAGAGCAATACGTTTGAAGGTACAGGCGACGCCATTAGAGTAGTAGAGGGCGCAACCCCCGAAATTATCGGCAACCGTATGACAAACAACAATGCGGGCTTGGTGCTGATCGGGAACGCCCGCCCAGTGCTGAGAGACAACCTCATGGAAGGTAACCGCCGCAACGATATTGTCGAAATTGCGGCGAGTAGTACTCAAAGCGAGTTGGCCTCGCTCTCAACGTTAGTAGAGAGCGCAGCTAGTAGCGAGCAGAACGCCTCGAATGCGATCGCCATGACAGAGAATGTGCCAGGTGAACCGGCTGCTGTCGGCACATTACCACCGCTATCCACTGAGACCCGGTCGGCTACGAACCTGACGCTATCTAGCGAGAATGCAGATATTGTACCGGGCGATCGCCTCGGACTCACGACAGAAGCCCGCCCGACTGTCGTCGAAGCGCCCCCCCCCGCCATTCGCTCGCGATTAGTCGAGCAGGCAGAAGCAGAAGCCGCGTTAGCTCAAAGGCAAACGGAATCAGCGCCTGTAGAAGTGACTAATGAAACTGTCAGTGAACCTGCCGTTGAACTGGTTGAGGCCACTAAACCCTTTGAAAGCCCTGAGTCTAACTCGCCGCCTGAGCTAGAAGCCGATGCGATCGCGCAGACAATACCCGCAGGCGCACCTGGATCGGCGTTAGCGGCACTGCAATCAGGACTCGCTGGGCGATCGCTATCTCCGCTGGTCGCGCTAGGCCCTCGTGCCGTAACCGGCGAAAATCCCGATTCGCCTGTATTACCCGCTCGCAACGAAAGAGATCGACCCATCCGAGAAGAATCTGAAGCACCTGAAGAAGCTGAACCCGAGATCAGCAGGCCCTTCAATAACAACCGGCTAGCTGTGCCTAGTAGCGCCATTCCAATTGGCAGCGGTGGTAGTAGCACTGTTTTTTCACCTCCTAGCGGCGGCGGCATGGGGTCACCACCCGCGCCCCCATCTAGAGCGCAGTCGTTAGGATTGTACTATCGAGTGTTTGTAGAAGCCTCCGATCCTTTTGTACAAGACGACGTTAAAGAAGTGGTTTCTGATGCTTTTCGAACACAGTTTGACGGGCGCACGATGATGCAGGTAGGGGCGTTTCCAACCGAAGAAGAAGCCGAAGAGAGGCAGCAACTGTTAGAGCAAAATAACTTCGATGCGCAGGTAGAGTACATCCGTTAAACCACGTTCATCTTTCAATCTGCGAAAAGGATAATGAGAGAACTGGGATCAAAAGACCAGATCCAGATCGAGTGATTTCAAATCAATCACAAATAAAGCAGACTCGTTAGAGAAAGTATCCTTTAGCGAGTTATTTTTTAACTGTGCGGCTTTTGGAGTGGCGATCACCACCAAAGCTCGGGTATCAGGTAAAGGAGCGATCGCCCTAACACCCATCAAATTCAGCCGTCCCACTGGCTGAGCCAACCGATCTAAAAACAAACATCCGCCATCATCAATAACAGCATATCCCCAAGAAAATACGCCAACCCCTCGCGGATTTGAGCGCAGGTCCGTCGTTGAAAGAACAACAGAACGCACTTGAAAAGGGCGCAAAGAAATCAGCAACAGCTTCACCGCTTCAGAGGCATTAGGCGCTGACAAAGCTACAATTTGGTAGGAGTCTAAAGAAAGCGCTGCATGAGAAAGAGAAATATTGAGCGGCAGATCGCCTATCAGCTTTCCTTTGCGAGTGAAGCATTCTAAACAAGATTTATTAGCGCTCAGCGAAGTCAGCACCCTAACAATGTAGCGGCGATCAACCGCTAATGTCTGAACAACGCTAGCCTGAACCGATCTTAATAATTTTTCCTCCAGATCAACAGAACGACGGTTTTCTGGCTTTAACTCAACAAAATCTCGTAGAGTAATAAGCTGACCTTTACTCTGCGCGGGCTGTTGCGACACTTTGGGAAATACAACTAACCAACTTTCGTCCGGCGAAATCACTATCCAACTAGGCTGATTCAACTGGATAACCGAGTCCAAAGCCCCCTGCACATTTAACCGATAAATCGTACTGTTAGTGACGACAAAACACCCCTGCGGCACAGCCAAGAGCTGATGAACCTTGCTAAGAGGCTTCTCATTTGTATTTGTAGAAAGCGGCTCAATCGCAGGCTTCAGGTGATCGACATGAGTCGATTGAACAGGCAGATCGCGCTTTATAGCGGCGATCGCACCCCCTTTTGAATCCGCCATAACATCAGCATCAGGCAGCGTCTGAAACGCAGAAAGCATCTCGTTAGCACTGCTAAATCGCTGGTTGGGATGCTTGTGAAGTGACCGTTCTAAAAGCTGTTGAACGGGGGTAGAAAGAGATCTCGGGAAAGGGACTGCTTGAGTTTGGTGGGCTTGGCGTAAATGGTCAGGACTGCCGGAGAAAGGGCGATCGCCCAACAACAGCTCATACAAAATAACCCCCACAGAATAGAGATCCGACGCATACGACGATTGGCCATAAAACCGTTCGGGAGCCGCGTAGGTAGGCGACCCAATTTCCTTCCGCGCCTGACTCGGCATTTCGACAAACCGAGCGCTGCCAAAGTCGCCGATCCTTGCCGTTAGCCGAGAAATCTTATCATCAGCCAGTTGAGACTGATAGGTGAGCAAAATATTCTCTGGCTTTAAATCGCCATGAATAACCTGCTGGCTGTGGATGTAGCTCAGTCCCTTAAGAATATCGACTGCGATGCGACATAAAAGCGGCTGCGCCAGCACATTCGACTGTGAGGTCAGGTCTATTTGCGATCGCAATGTCCCCGCCTCGCAGTAGTCCAAAACAAACTGATAGCCGGTTTGGGTTTGAGCGATCGCCTGACAGCACACAATATTAGGATGGCACAGCTCATTTAGCACAAACGGTTCTTGCGACGCCTGCTCTGGGGCATGACACGTTTGCTTAATAGCGACTAACTGCCCCGTCCGCTTGTGAACAGCACCATAAACCTGAGCAAACTGGCCTTGCCCAACCAGCCCCAGCAGCCGATAGTCAGAAAATGACATAGCGCGATCACTCCGCTATCAATAGAGCGGCACAGACGGATCAATCTGACGGCTATAGGCATCAATCCCGCCCGCCAAATTTTTGACATTCGTAAAGCCCTGGCTCATCAGCCAATGGCACATTTGCGCCGAGCGCATACCTAAGTGGCACATCACAATCGTCTCACCCGCCGGATTGAACTGAGCGCCAATAGTAGGCGACCAGGCCGGAAACTGACTTAGCGGCAAATTGACAAACTGTGCAACGCTAGCAACCTCCAGCTCGTGCGGCTCGCGCACATCAATGAGCTGAAGCGACTCTGGATCGGTCGCCAACCGCTGAGACAACGTTTCAACATTGGTTTCTACTATAGGCTGAGGAGCATTCGTCATAGGTAAGCAGTGACTATTCGCGTAGTTCTGTTTTGCCTAGTCAGTATGACATCTACAGCGAGATGCGAAACGAAGTCCGAACATATCTAGACAGACTGCATCCAGTCTTAGTCCAGACTAACACCCAAATTACGAGCAACAAATGCCCATTTATCAGTCGCCTCTTCAATCTGCTTAGTCGTCGGTTTGCCTGCGCCATGTCCTGCCTTAGTTTCAATCCGAATCAGCACAGGACTATCTCCTTTATGAGCCGCTTGCAGCGCCGCCGCGAACTTGAAGCTGTGAGCGGGAACAACGCGGTCATCATGATCGGCAGTGGTAATCATAGTAGGCGGGTATTGCGTATCGGTCTTGAGATTGTGTAGCGGCGAATAAGCATATAGCGCCTTAAACTCGTCCTCATTCTGCGGCGAGCCATAGTCGGACTCCCAGGCCCAGCCAATAGTGAATTGGTTGAAGCGCAGCATATCTAAAACGCCGACCGCAGGCAGGGCTGCGCCGAAGAGATCGGGACGTTGGGTGATGCAGGCTCCAACCAGTAAGCCGCCATTGCTGCCGCCTGCGATCGCCAACTTCTCAGACTTCGTATAACCTTGTTCAATCAACCATTCTCCGGCGCTAATAAAATCATCAAACACCGTCTGTTTAGCTGTCTTAATTCCCGCTTGGTGCCAGCTCTCGCCATACTCACCGCCACCGCGCAAATTTGCCACCGCATACACGCCGCCTAGCTCCAGCCAAACCAGATTACTCACTGAAAAGCTAGGCGAAAGCGAGATACTGAATCCCCCGTAGCCATAGAGCAAAACCGGATTCTCGCCGTTAAGTGCTAGCCCTTTTTTGGCCGTAATGAACATCGGAATCTCAGTCCCGTCTTTGCTAGGATAAAAGACCTGACGAGTCTCATAAGCGTCTGGGTCGAAAGGAACCGTCGGCTCTCGAAAGAGGGTGCTTTTGCCCGTCTTGAAGTCGTAGCGATAGATGCGGCTAGGCACGGTGAAGCTGGTGAAGCTGTAGAAGGTTTCGGGGTCAGTGCGATCGCCATCAAAGCCACCCGCCGAGCCAATTCCCGGCAGCTCAACATCCTTCACAAACTCACCGTTCAGCTCAAATATCTTGATCTGCGTATAGGCATCCTTAAGATAGTCCGCGACAAACTGGTTGTTGATAGTCCCCACCGATTCCAAAGTCTCTTCCGCTTCCGGAATCAGCGTCTGCCAATTCTCTCTTTCAGGACTAGAAATATCGACCGCAATCACTTTTCCTCTAGAAGCTTCTAGATCGGTTTGAATCCAAAAGATCGAACTGTCATTATCAATCACACTATAGTGAGCCTCAAACTCCGAGATTAGCTCAACAACTTCATCATCAGGATCTTGAAGATCTTTATAAAACAACAGATTTTGAGGAGACGTGCCCAACCACACAGAGATAATCAAATATCGGCCATCATCCGTAACGCCGCCACCAAAGCCCCAATCGGGCTGATCGGAACGCTCGTAAATTAACGTATCTTCTGACTGATTAGTGCCTAGCTGATGGTAGTAAAGCTTCTGAAAGCGATTAACATCCTCCAACTTACTCTCTTCTTTCGGCTCGTCGTACCGACTGTAGAAAAACCCCTTATGGTCGTGAGTCCAGGCCGCACCCGAAAATTTCACCCATTTAATATGGTCTTCGGTATCCTCACCCGTCTCAATGTCTCTAACTTTCCACTCCGTCCAGTCTGAGCCAGCCGTAGAAAGGCCATAGGCCAAGTACTGAGCATTCTCACTAATCGCCATCCCGCCCAAAGCCACGGTGCCATCTTCAGAGAGCGTATTCGGATCGAGTAGGACAACCGGCTCAGCCTCTAAAGTCGGCAAGGTGTAGAGCACCGACTGATTCTGCAAGCCATCATTTTTGTAATAGAAATAGCGATTCCCTCGCTTAAAAGGTGTGCCATATCGCTCATAATTCCATAGCTCAGTCAATCTAGAATTCAGCTTCTCCCGGCCCGATAGCTGATTCAAATAGCCAAACGTCACTTCATTTTGCGCCTCTACCCACCGCTGAGTCTCCTCGGCATTCGGATCTTCTAGCCAGCGGTAAGGATCGGCGACTTTTACGCCGTGGTACGTATCGGTTTGATCGGCTTTGCGAGTAGAAGGGTAGGTAAGCGCCATAAAAGATGAGGTAAAGCTTTATTTAACGTAGTTTACAGTCTCTAGAATCAGGTCTGCCATTTTATCCGCAGCGTTGGCAGATCCGCGCAGTCCGCGCAGCGATCGCCGCATCTCATCCAGCTTTTCAGGATGCGTCAAATAGTCGAGCGCTATCTCGCTCACATCCTGCGCCGTCACATATCCGAACAGCTCTGGAACGACTTCCTTTTTCGCCCAAATGTTCGGCCAAGCGAACAGCTTTCCCGCCTTTTGCGCCGTACGGATGATCAGGGGATTAATGACTTTGCGGGCGATTGCCCCCACCCCCGGCAGCCGCACAATCAGCCCCGGCAACCCATCCCACATCTTAAAATTCTCCAGTCCCTGTGTCGGAATCATCACAATCATCGGCGTTGCCAGCGCACCCAGTTGAGCCGTATTGGCCCCTACCGTCGTAAAGCAAAGCGCACACTGAGAGAACAAATCTAGCGCCGGAAACCGCTGCCATAAATATACTTTTGGCCCGTTTGTGATTTGAAAATAAGGAAGGCTCAAATGAGGAGTAACCAGACTCACTTCTGGCCCCGAAAAACCAGAAACAGCAGGATTTATCGCGGGATTAGCGTAACTAGCCAAGTCATCCAAACTGAGGTTAGGCGCGACGCCAATGACAAACTGTGATTGAGGCCGCTGTTGGTGAATGTAGTGCGCGATCGCCAACGACAAAGGCACCCCAACCCCCAACTTCGCAGGCTTCGATCCCGGCAAAAACCCAATCAGCTCAGCCTCCTCCTCCAGCGCCAGCGCCGCCATAATTTCCGCCCGATTAGCCATCGTCTGCACATCGGCCATCAAATCGCCCACCACCGAAAGCTTATCTCGATACCGGCTAGACACCTTTTCCGCCACGCCAGAGCGCATCACCCCAAAGCAATCTATTTGACTCGCCCACCGAGCCTCCCATTCGGCATACACCGCCGTGCCATAGCCCAACCGTTTAGCCACCAGCAAGGTATAAAGCTGATCGCCCCCGAGGAAAACCACAACGCCTTTATCGTGCCAGTCCCAGCCATCTAGCGTTTTACCCGTCAGCAAAAATCTAAAGAAATGCTCAGCGCTCTGAACGCGATCCACTTCTGGGTAGCGGGCAAGAATAATGTGCTCTTGCCCGGAAGCATTGGGACAGGGAGAGAGCAGAACGGAGATTCTGAGCTTTGTGTGATTGGGAGCTGATTTTCGGAGCGATCGCACCACTGGCTTCACCCAAGTCGCCACCTCACCCGGCCCATTCGACAAAATCACCACGTCAATCGGCTCTATGTCCCCAGCCCCTCCATCATTCACCGTCATCTCGCACTCACCCACCGCAAAAACAAACACACCTCAGACAAATTAGCCTAAAGTTGTATTCCATCACCTTATCAACGATTACTGTGAATCAGCCCGACGCCCTGCGCGAACTGCTCCAATCCGTCGCCGCCGGAAGCCTCACCCCAGAAGCCGCCTTCGATCAGCTCAAGCAACGCTCCGGCTACGAAAGCGTCGATGACTTTGCCAAAATTGACCACCAAAGAACCCAGCGCACCGGCTTTCCAGAAGTGATTTGGGGCCAGGACAAAACCGCCGGACAAATCATCAAAATTATGCGGGCAATGGAGCCGCTGCACCCAGTCGTAATGGCCACTCGCGTAGATGCGCAAAAAGGCATGGAAATTCAATCTGCGCTGCCGCAGGTTACCTACTTTGAAACGGCCAGAATTTGCGCCGTCGAAAAAGCAGGCATCGCGATCCAACCCGGTAGGCTTAGCATTCTCACCGCAGGCACCGCCGACCTACCCGTCGCCGAAGAAGCCGCCGTCACCGCCGAACTCTGTGGATTTCAGGTCACTCGCCTGTGGGACGTAGGCGTAGCAGGTATCCACCGCCTACTCAACAACCGCCACGTCATTGAAGAATCGGACGTGCTGATTGTTGCCGCAGGGATGGAAGGCGCACTGCCTAGCGTAGTCGCAGGGTTAGCTCAATGTCCGGTGGTTGCGGTGCCAACTAGCATTGGCTACGGTGCAAGCTTTCAAGGACTCGCGCCCTTATTAACCATGCTGAACTCTTGCGCAACTGGAATTGGTGTCGTGAATATCGACAACGGTTTTGGTGCAGCCATTTTAGCGGGACAGATTTTGCGCACAGCCAATAGACTTGCAGCAGCTACCCAGGCTTATTAACGCGAAGCAGCAACCCATCTAGCTTGTCTAACTCAGCAACTATCTGATGGATACTATTGGCCTGACGTTGCCAGTTATCGTCTCTAGAACAAACAATAATTCCGTTATGCTTGTCACTCAAACGATGGAGCTTGATAAAATCTTTGCGATTAAGCGTTAGAACGGCTCGTTTTTCCGAGGCTGCAAAGGCGACAACTTTTTCATCAGATAAGCCACGATTTTCAGCTTCTTGAACCGTCAAAACATCATGGTTAAGCACTCGAAGAAACTCAACGACGCGACGGGGAAACTGCTCATTGGCGTAGAACGCAGCCATGCTTAATCTGCCACTTCCGCCATATCGTTTTCACGAATTGCGTTTTCAATTTCATCTGGATTTGCTGCCGCATATGTCCAGGCATTTGCAAGGTCTGAGGCGCTTAGCGTTGGATAGTTGTAAAGCTGCTCAGAGTCTCTTACCTCTAGCTGGCGGTAGCTCACCAAAACCCAAACGGGGACGCGAGTACCTTCTATGCAAGCTTCACCACCACAAACGCCAGACACCTTATTAATACCGCGCCAGTTTTGTCTTAGACTCCTGGATAAGATATTAATGGCCTCTAGCTTGTCAGAAGGAGAAAGGGACAGCAATTGAGATTCAATATGTTGAATGCTCATAACTTTTCTATATTTTTCTGTATACAAAGACATATTTTATCGCAATCGCGGTGTCATTCTCTCAGAAAACAGTTAACCAACGTTTTGTAATATGTAAGGGCGATCGCTCATCCACATTCTAGGTTCGCTCAGAGATGAGCAAGTGCTAGATTTAAGAGGCTTTGACAGACGGTAGTGAAAAGATGAGCGGAACTTACCAAGTAGACTTTAATACCTGGACTGACCAGACGGCTCAGCTACTGCGAGAAGGTCGTTGGGCTGAGATAGATACTGAGCATTTGATTGAGGAAATTGAAGATTTGGGGAAGCGCGATTCTCCAAGGAGAGGCTTCGCCAACGCCGAGCCGTAACCAGTCAGCTCATTCGCCTTCTCCTGCACTTACTCAAATGGCAATACCAGCCAGAAAGACGTTCTGATAGCTGGCTAGACTCTATTACTGATGCCCGCGTTCAGATTGAGCTAGCGCTTGAAGATAGTCCTAGTTTGAGAAACTATCTGATGGGACAGATAGAGACAAGTTATGCCAGGGCCTGTCGTCAAATCGCTCAGCAGACGGGAATAGATATTTTCACCTTTCCAACGGACTGCCCTTACAAACTGATGGATACTTTAGATGAAAATTGGCTACCGTCCGAGTGGTATCAGAATCTTAGCCAACGGTAGGGTTTCTCTATCGTCCTTTTTGACGAACGTATAATCCCTGCTTTTGCTGGCGAATCTCAAACAAATCTATCGCTTTGAACAAAAGGCTTATGCTTTTATAGCCATAGTGACTCAGGCTAAACTCAGGTTGTTTTCTAACCTGCATACCCACTTGTGACATAGCAGCCCAGCCGTCGGTTTCTTGCACATTGGCGATCGCACCACGCAAAATCTGTATCAGCTTGGTATCTTGTTTTAGCAACTTGCCCTCTTTGCGATCGCCCACTTCAGCTTTGGCTATCTCTTCAGCCGTTTCTTTAGCTACCTCCAAATAGAAAAACTTCGGGTAGTGCATTAATGTAAAGGATAGAGGAAAATAAGGCATAGCTGTTGCACCTTCATCAGGAGTCGAGCAGATGAGAATTGAAATGACTTGCCCTACTTGTGGTTCTCATGAGATATCAAAGAACGGGACAACGCGGCGAGGCAAGCAAAACTACAAATGCCGAGACTGCAACCGTCAATTCGTAGAAGACCCTCAGTGGAAGCCGAAAGATAAGAATACTCAGGCTTTGGTTAATTTGTTGTTGTTAGAGAAAATTCCGTTAGCAGGCATTGCTAGAGCCACAGGGGTTTCAGACAGTTGGCTGCAAGACTATGTGAATGCCTGCTATGAGGCAGTCCCCAAAACGGCAGAGGTAGTGCCAAAGGTCAAAAGCAAGCTGAAGGGGGTGTAATTAAAAGTGGCATGAGAGACTATGTAAGCTCAATCAGATAGAATCTG
>QBMC01000120.1 GCA_003242035.1 Nodosilinea foveolarum
GTTTGAAGCGGCGCAGCTCATCACCTGGACTGAGTTTTTGGCAATGGTGCCAGAAAATAAAAAGCCAGCGACGACAGCGTATGAGGAAAAGCCGCAACGTATAAGTGCGCCATTATCCCCAGCCACATCGGAAGAACCAGCACCCAAAACACAGACTAAAGCTGACTGGTTAAGGGAGCAAAAACTTGAGCGAGATCGCAGGTCATACGAAAAACTGGCGGCGATGCTAGGAATAGAAGCCGACATCGACACCAGCGCCGAAGACTACAAAGCCCAAGCGCGAGCAGTTTTCTACAAGCCACTGAAGCAGCAACTCAAGTACGAAACGCACGGCCAGCTCCTCAGCGGCTTTGCAAGCGAGATTAAACCAGCCTCAGACGGGCGATCGCTGATTGCCTACGACTGCTCTCAGGGCACCGGCAAGTCGAATAATGCGCTCATTCCTCCGGCACTGCGAGTCGCGACAGGTGGCGGACGGGTGCTGATTATCGTTCCGACTAGGGGACTCGCCAAGGAATTCAAAGGGCGCATCAATGAGCGAGCCGGTGAAGATATCGCAGCGACTCACCTAGAAGCCAATTACTACAGAGCGGCCATCGTAGTGAGCTGTCCTGAATCAGCCTATAAGTTCAACGGGCAGACCTTTGATTTAATCCAGATTGACGAAGCCAACGAAGTGCTACACCGGATTGAATCGGCAGAGCTGGGCAACGCAGGGCCGCAAAGTCTAGCCGCCTTCAGGAAGCTGTTGGCCGCTACGCCGGTCGTCGAGATCGCCACTGCTGCCATGAGCGGGCGAACGCTTGCCGCCGTGCAAACCATCGGTGGCTTTACGCCGGATGAAGTGCAGCTACAGCGGCGCTCTAGACCCTCCACTCAAATGAACGTGATTGAGTATGGCAACCTTTACCACTGGCTACAGCAAATCATTGATTCGTTACGCGATGGTAAGCGGGTGGCTATCCCAGTCGGCAGTCGCGGCAAAGGCCGGATGATTGACCGAGTGCTGCGAGCTACATTTGCAAATAAAAACGGATTGGTGATTGATGGCGCGTCAACATTGCAAAATCAGCGATCGCAATTTCTAGCCGACCCTGATGCCTTCCTATCAGTTGCTCAGCCAGACTGGTTTATCTTTACCCCGGTCATCAATAGCGGCGTCAGCATCGAAGGCCAGCACTTCGATATTCAGTTCGAGTACGCAACGCCCAACGAAGGCGCTCAGAGTGTTTCTCAACGGGGCGAGCGGGTTAGATCGTCGATTGGTCGTGATGGCGCGATTACGGAACGGCATATCTACTTCAGCCAGCAGGGAGCGCCTACTCTAGAAGCCTATCCAGCGGCCTTTGACTGGCAGTACTGGGCAGAAGAACTAGAAGACGAAGCAAACGCCCCTATAGGCGCGGCAGCAGCGTTAGCAAAGGCACTAAGCGCACAGAAGGCGCTAAGTCCAGCCAGACAAGACGCGGCAAAATTCGCAGCGATGCGACCCAACCTGCCTCACTTCATGGCGAGTAAAGCGTTTGAAATCATTTTCAAAAAAGAGCTGCTGCACGAGGATTGGGAGCGCTACGGCTGGAACGTATCGCCTACCCCAGAGCTGGGCAAAGACCAAGCTGAGCAAGCGCATCAACTGCATATCTTCTGCGACCAAGTTCGGATCGGACTAATTGAGCAGCAGGGCCGAACGCTCAAGAAGACGAAAACGCGAGAATCTGAAGGCGAGCTGGATGAGATTAGCAATCCTTTCCAGGCGGCGCGGGCGGCTAAAGCGCAGCTCGAAAAGCTGCTGGGTAAAGATTACCTATCGCAGCAGGACAGCGACTTCTTTACGGCATGGTCAGCGGATAAGAGCGCCAGTAATCCCGGCGTTCGCTCAGTGGTGCGCTCTCAGCTTCTACAGATTGTCATCGGCGATCCAGAATGCTGGCAGCAGATTGAGCGGATGAAGGCGCTCAAATTCTTAGCCGGTAAACCAGAGGCCGATAGCGATTTGTTTTGGAATTTACCAGCACTACCCGCAGCGGCTCGCGATATCGAGCTGGTGAGCATCGTTTCGCGTTGTCCTGGCGTAGCTGATGTCATCGGCCACAAAACTGAGCGCTGGACGAATCAAGATCCGCAGGTCGTCGCCGCAGGTCTCTATCTCGTTGCGCATAGAAAGCAGATTGCCGCGAATACGAAGAGAGCAGGTTTAATGAAAGGCGCTAAGTTCTCTGAGCGGCTGGCCCCCGCCGCGCTATTTAACAAGGCGCTGGAGCTGATGGGCTACAAGCCCACGAAAGACCAGCGGCAAGGCGCAGGCAAACGGCTGAACGTCTATCAGCTCGAAGTAGAGGCTGATGCAATGGCAGCGCTCAAACAGCTCAAAGCAGACAGTGAGGATGGACTGAAGCTGTTTAGCGCTGAGCTAGGTGCCATTCGCGCTCAAACCAGAGCCAGCATCGACGCGGCGGCAAAAAATCAGATTGTCGCTAGAGCGCTGGCGTGGGTTACCGAAAAAACCGGAGGCGAGGTTCAGAAGGCGATCGCGGCGATTAAGCGGCGTCATGCAGGTTTGTGTAAAGAATGGCTTACTAAACTGGGTGACGGCTTGAATCTAGATGTCGAAAAGTTGCCAGATAAGCTATCTCAGATGGCCTTATTAGGGATAAATGTGTCGCTCCCGCCGCCGATAGGGACAGGCTGATAGGTAAAATTAGCTAAAACTGCCAACAGATCCCGTTAGGGTGAGCCGCTGCGTTGGGCAGCAATCGCCCAATTGCAATAACGAATTAGGTCGCACCCAATGAATAGCAATACCAGTCTTCGAAGCTGCCGAATGAAGTCTTTGAACAGCGGCGGGAAGTGGATACCGCCGCTGCCTAAAGGTAAAGTAGCTGTGGTTTACGGACTAAAGGGGGAACAGATCACAGTGAGCGCGCAGGACTATGACCTGATGGAGAGCATCGTGTTTCAGTCCTTGCCTCTGGTGCAGATGACCGACTCTCTCAAGGCGCTTAAAGCCTCACTGCCAGGGCCAGAAAGTGGGCTGCAAATAATCCCGGTGCGCATGGGTGATGAAGGCACCGCCGTGGTGTTAGACGGCTTGGTACTCTATGGCCTCAAGCAAACGGTTCCCGAGGGCAAATCGGGCGTAGAGCATTCGGTCATTCGGATTCTCTTAGATCCAGCTTCCGCTAACAGTGACTATGCCAAGACACTTGAAGATAGGCGTAATCTTGGTGATTGTCAGGGTGCAGATGGCCTGATGCTAGCCGCAATAATGTGGGAGATATATTCCCTTGAAAGCTACAAAGAATTGATTGACTGGAATAGCACTATTCCCAAAGCTCACAGAGATTTTTTTACAACTGATGGATGGGTAAGCTGTGCCGTTCAGCTTGAGCCGTAGACCCACCGTGTTACAGGTAGAAATCTAGCTATGACGGTGATCGCAGTGAGAAATGAAGAAAGTGGCTAGCGAAGAAGATGGTCGCTTCTGCGGTAACTAGAATTAAGGAGGATCAATTAACGGTGCTGATGACTGGCAGGCCCGCTTTGCCACATCTTGCCTATTGGTTTGGACTCTGTGCAAATGTCTTCATCTCAACGTTAAATAAACGTTTATTTAACGTTAGAGAGACGTTTATTCAATGTAATAAAAACGTCTTTCTAACGTTAAAGTTACGCAATATAAACGTTTTTCTAACGTAACAAGAACGTTTATGAAACGCTAAATAAGCGTTATTATTACGTTAACGCTGCTAGACGCTACTTCACTAAGCGCAATACCTGTTGATGCCATCTGACCCTCTATTTTTCGAGTTAGAGTTTGAAATAGCGCCGAAGGAGCAAGTAGTTTCTTTGTTAGCAACGATTGAGTATTATCGAGCGAAGAAAAAGTCCTTACATCAGATATATCTGGCTTTGTGCAAGCGCGATGACTTCTCAATGTCTTTTGCTCTGTTCAAGCATTACTACTACCAGCAACGAAAGCAGAAGGGTAATCAGAAAGCGAAGCGATCGCCTGCTGCTAGTCGGACAAAAGTATCGCTGAGCAAAAAAGCGGATTCCTCTGAACTTCTACCCGTTGTAGTCTCGAAGCCAAAGCCAGATAAATCGAGCGCGAACACATTTGAGCGTGGTGTGGAAGGATAGTGAGTGCGATCTCACTCACTATCCTTCCACGCATCGTCTTACTGCTACCTATTAGGACTCAACTGGGCTATGGCCAAGACTAAGAAAAGCAAGCAAGCCAAAGAAGAACCGTTAGAAAAGCAGCTTTGGAAAGCGGCGGATACGCTGCGCAAGAACATTGATGCGGCTGAGTATAAGCATGTGGTGCTGGGCCTAATTTTCCTTAAATACATCTCAGACGCCTTTGAGGAGCTGTTTTCTAAACTGCAAGCCGGTGAGGGTGATTATGCCGGAGCAGACCCGGAGGATAAGGACGAATACAAAGCCGAAAACATCTTCTTTGTGCCGCTAGAAGCGCGGTGGTCTTTTTTGCAGGCGAAGGCGAAGGAGCCGAAGATTGGCACGTTTGTCGATGCGGCGATGGATGCGATTGAAGCTGAGAATGCATCGCTCAAAGGCGTGTTGCCGAAGGTGTTTGCGCGTCAGAACCTTGATCCGACTAGCTTAGGTAGCTTGATTGACTTGGTGAGCAATATTGCGTTGGGTGATGCCAAGGCCCGCAGCGCGGACGTGCTGGGGCATGTATTTGAGTATTTCTTAGGTGAGTTTGCTTTGGCAGAAGGCAAGCAGGGCGGGCAGTTTTATACGCCGCGTAGCATTGTCGAGCTGTTGGTAGCGATGCTAGAGCCATATAAGGGGCGGGTGTTCGATCCTTGCTGTGGGTCGGGCGGGATGTTTGTACAGTCGGAGAAGTTTGTTGAGGAGCACCAGGGGCGGATTAACGATATTTCTATCTACGGTCAGGAGAGCAATCAAACGACTTGGCGACTGGCGAAGATGAATCTAGCGATTCGCGGCATCGACAGTTCGCAGGTGAAGTGGAATAACGAAGGCTCGTTTCTCAATGACGCTCATAAGGACGTGCGGGCGGACTTTATTATCGCTAATCCGCCGTTTAACGTGAGTGACTGGAGCGGTGAGCTACTGGCTAAAGATGGACGTTGGCAGTATGGAGCGCCGCCTGCGGGGAATGCGAACTTTGCTTGGTTGCAGCATTTTCTTTTTCACTTGGCTCCTAGCGGACGGGCGGGGGTGGTGCTAGCGAAGGGTGCGCTGACCAGTAAGACGAGTGGGGAGGGCAAGATTCGCGAAGCGCTGATTGCTGATGGCAATGTGATGGACTGCGTTGTGAATTTGCCTGCGAAACTGTTTTTAAATACGCAGATTCCAGCAGCGCTGTGGTTTATGAACCGGGCGCGGAATAACGGTCATCCGCGTAAGAACGAGATTCTGTTTATTGATGGGCGTAATCTGGGTCACCTGATCAATCGGCGAACGCGGGAGCTATCACCCGAAGATATTCAACAGATTGCGCAAACGTACCATGCGTGGCGGACGGGAGAAGGTGACTATGAGGACGTAAAGGGCTTTTGCGCGTCGGTGCCGTTGGAGCGGGTGGCGAAGGATTATGTGCTAACGCCGGGGCGCTATGTTGGGCTGGCGGTAGAGGAAGATGACTTTGACTTCACGGAGCGGTTTACGGCGCTGAAGGCGGAGTTTGAGGAACAGCTCAAAGAAGAGTCGGCGTTGAATAAGGCGATCGCGCTCAACTTATCTCGGGTAAAGTTGCCGTGACGCTGATAGAGCAAATCCAGCAGGGCGAGAGTAAGACGCTGGAGCTAAAGGCTCAACTGCCCCGGCATGACCAAATTGCGAAAACGGTGGTGGCGTTTGCTAATACCAGCGGCGGCAAGCTGGTGATTGGGGTGGATGATGAGCGGCATGTGGTGGGGCTAGCTGAGGAGAATGTTTTAGATTTGCAGGATCGGGTGGCTTCGATTGTGTTTGACCGCTGCGCTCCAGCGATTTTACCAGAGATTTATAGTGCGAATGTGCAGGGCCGTTTGGTGCTAGTCGTTGAGGTGTTTCGGGGAAATTTGCTGCCTTACTATCTGAAGGCGGCGGGGAAAAACGAGGGGACGTATTTGCGGATTGGGGCGACGAATCGGCGGGCTGATTTTGAGCACATTCTGGAGCTGGAGCGGCAGAAGCGAAGTCAGAGTTTTGATGAGGAGGTTTGCCGGGAGCAGGCGCTTTCTGAGTTGGATTTGACGCCATTGATGGAACGGTTTGCGGCGCGAGGGAAGCCGCTGACGGAGGAGAAGCTGAAGAATTTGAAGCTGGTGCGGATGGAGCAGGGGGAGCTATGGCCGACGCAGGGGCTGATGATTTTGCTGGGGCGCTATCCGCATGTGGTGATGAAGTGTGCACGGTTTCGGGGGACGGATATGAGTGTCTTTTTGGATCGGAAAGAGTATGAGGGCGATTTGTTTAGTCAACTAGTGCAGGCGGAGGGGTTTATTAAAAACCATATTCACCTGCGGGGTGAGATAAGTGGGTTGCAGCGGACGGATACGTATGAGTTGCCGGATGAGGCGCTGCGGGAGGCGTTGGTGAATGCGGTGGTGCATCGGGACTATACGAATATGGGCCGTGATATCAAAGTGGGGGTGTATGACGATGTGGTGAATGTGGTGTCGCCGGGAGGGTTGCCGAGTACGCTGACGGCGGAGACGCTGTTGGATGGGCGGTCGGAGATTCGTAATCGGACGATTGCGCGGGTGTTTAAGGCGTTGGGGTATATCGAGCAGTGGGGCAGCGGGATTCAGCGGATTCGGTCGGCTTGTTTGGCTTGGAGGCTGGCGGAGCCGAGGATTCGGGAGAAGGGGGATTTTGTGGATGTGGAGTTTTATCGGCCTGAGTTTGAGGCGACGGTGCCGGATAGTGCCGGATACCGCCAGATAGTGCCGGATACTTTGACGGTTCAGGAGAGTGAGGTGCTGGGCTATGTAGATGAGTACAGCAGAGTGACGACGGCGGACGTAGAGAGGCTTTTGTCGGTGAAGTCGCGGCGGGCGCGGGAGGTACTGAAGGAGATGGCGGAGAAGGAGTTGCTGGAGAAGCGGGGAAGCGCTCGGAGTACGTTTTATGTGAGGGGTAAACTGTGAGTAAGTTGTAGCGAGCGCTTTAGTAAAATCTAGTTCAGGTCAACCAGTCAGATATGAATGAGTGGAAAGAATACACGGTTGAGGAAATTTCTTCAAATGCCAAGTACGCGCTATCAACAGGGCCTTTTGGTTCGGCCATAAGTTCAAAGTTCTTCAAGAAAGAAGGAGTTCCAGTTATCCGTGGCGGCAACCTGAGTCCTGCTGTAGGCAAACGATTAAATGACAACGGGCTAGTCTTCTTGGATCATGCGAAGGCTGAAGGATTTCAGCGTTCAGTTGCTCGTAGAGGTGACTTAGTTTTTACTTGTTGGGGGACTATCAACCAGGTTGGTTTGATAGATGACAGATCGCAATACCTTGAGTACGTCGTTTCTAACAAGCAAATGAAGTGGACGCCTGATCCTAAGAAGGCGAATGCGGAGTTTCTGTATTATTTGTTTTCAGGGCCAAATAAGCAATCAGAAATCTTAAATAACGGTATTGGGGCTGCGGTTCCTGGATTCAATTTAGGACAGCTTAGAAGCCACGTTATCCAACTTCCGCCTCTTCCTGAGCAGAAAGCGATCGCACAAGTTCTCAGCAGCCTAGATGACAAAATCGACCTGCTGCACCGCCAGAACAAAACGCTTGAGGCGATTGCTGAAACCCTATTCCGCCAGTGGTTTATCGAAGAAGCTCAGGACGATTGGCATAGGGGCACTCTAAAAGATGAATTTGATTTCACAATGGGGCAGTCACCTCCTGGAAGTTCATTTAACGACGAGAGAATTGGTATGCCGATGTTTCAAGGTAATGCGGACTTTGGATTTCGGTTTCCTAATGCAAGAGTATACACAACTGAGCCTAAAAGAATGGCTGGTGCGATGGACACTCTAATTAGCGTTCGTGCACCTGTGGGTGCGCAAAACATGGCGTATGAAATATGTTGTATTGGCCGAGGTGTTGCGGCGTTTAGGTATAAAAGAAGTAGTAATTTTTACACATATACCTATTTCAAAATGCATTCTTTAATGGCGGAGATTAAGCAGTTTAATAACGAGGGAACCATCTTTGGAGCTATCAGCAAGTCAGACTTTAATACTTTAGTTACCGTTATTCCACCTTCTGAGCTGATAGAAGCTTTTGAAAGTAAGGCAAAGCCACTGAATGATAAGGTGATTGGGAATTGTCGTCAAATACAAACTCTTGAAAAGCTTCGCGACAACCTATTACCCAAGCTGATAAGCGGAAAAGTGAGGCTAATCGAATAGTGGAAAAGTTGCGTGCGACAATGGAGCAGTACGGAAGGTGGAAAGAACTGACGCTCTACGTCGATAGAATTGAGGTTTATCTCAATTCTGATTTTAGTATTTCTGTTGAAAACGCTAAAGCTTTGCTCGAAAGCATTGGAAAGGAAATCTGTGATGCAAAAAAAGTAAATTTACCCATATCGTGCAGTTTTCAAAAAGTCCTAAAAGAAGCATTTTGTGCTCTTGGTTACCCAAACGCAAATCTAGTTAATAAAATATCTGGTTCTCTAGCAAATATCGGTCAAGAGTTAGGTAATCTCAGAAATGAAATCAGTCCTACTTCTCATGGTAAACCGCTTGATGATTTGAAAAATTGAAATAACAAGGTTGATGATTTAACAAGAGAATTCTTGATCGATAGCACTTTGATGGTAGCTGTATTTCTAATTCGTGCCTTTGAAGAGCGAACCGCCGTAGCAGTTCGCTCTTCTGATGAAGCAGCCGAAACCGAACTACTTGAATACAATCAGGAAGAGGACTTTAACGAGTCGTGGGATGGATCATATGGTGAGTTTGAAATGGGAGTATATTCATATACTGCTAGCGAAATTCTATTTCATGTTGATTCCAAAGCATATAAGTCTGAGCACACTGCATTTAAAGGCACTTTAGAGGCAGAGGCAGAGGAACCATAATGAGTCGCCTAACAGAATCTGCTATTGAAAACTTTGCTACTAAACTTTTCCAGCGCCAAGGCTACACTCAACTTACTTCCGAACGCAGCCGCTACGAAGAGGTCATCCTCACTACCCGATTAGAAACCGCCCTACGCCGCATCAATCCCAACACCGCCCCCGACAAACTGCAAACCGCGCTCAAAGACGTACAGCGCATCCAATCGCCCGACCTGCTAGCCAACAACGAAACCTTCCATCGCCTGCTCACTGAAGGCGTCAACGTCTCTTCTCAGCAAGACGGCAACGAACGCGGCGACCTCGTTTGGCTAATCGACTTCGCCAACTCCGAAAACAACGACTTCGTAGTGGCCAGCCAGTTCACCGTCATCGAAAACAACAACAATAAACGCCCTGACTTGGTGCTCTTCATCAATGGCCTACCCCTGGTCGTCATCGAGCTAAAAAACGCCACCGACGAAAACGCCACCCTCAAAACCGCCTACCAGCAGCTCGAAACTTACAAAGCCACCGTTCCTAGCCTCTTCACCCCTAACGCCTTCTCGATCATCTCCGATGGCCTAGAAGCCAGAGCCGGTTCGCTCTCCGCTGGATTCAGCCGCTTCATGGCCTGGAAAACCGCCGATGGCAAAACCCAAGCATCGCCCCTAGTCAGCCAGCTCGAAACGCTGATCGCAGGCATGTTAAACAAAGCCACCCTGCTAGATTTGGTGCGCCACTTCATCGTCTTTGAAAAAACTAAAAAAGAAGACCCTGACACCAAAGTCATCAGCATTCAGACCGTTAAAAAGCTCGCCGCCTACCACCAGTACTACGCCGTTAACGCCGCCATCGAATCCACGCTTCGCGCCGCGAACATCAGCGCCACCGACAGCAGCAATACATTTAAAGCAGGAGAAAGCCCTGCTAGCTATGGATTGGGCAATGTGACTCAGCAGCCGAAGGGCGATCGCAAAGCAGGCGTCGTGTGGCACACCCAGGGTTCTGGCAAATCCTTGTCGATGGTGTTTTACACCGGCAAAATCGTTCAAGCCCTCAATAACCCCACCATCCTGGTCATCACCGACCGCAACGACCTGGACGATCAGCTCTTCGACACCTTTGCTGGCTCAAAGCAGCTCCTACGCCAAGACCCCGTACAGGCCGACAGCCGCGACGACCTAAAAGACCTACTAAAAGTCGCTTCCGGTGGCGTTGTATTCTCCACTATTCAGAAGTTTCAGCCCGAAGACGGCAACGTCTATGAACAGCTTTCAGCGCGTCGTAACATCGTTGTCATCGCCGACGAAGCCCACCGCACCCAATACGGCTTCAGCGCTAAAACCATCGACGATAAAGACGACAGCGGCGAGCTAATTGGCAAGAAAGTCGTCTATGGCTTTGCCAAATACCTGCGCGATGCCCTACCCAACGCCACCTATCTCGGTTTCACCGGCACCCCCATCGAAAAAACGGACGCCAACACCCCAGCCGTATTTGGCAATTATGTAGACATCTACGACATCGCTCAGGCCGTGGAAGACGGCGCTACCGTCCGCATCTACTACGAAAGCCGCCTTGCCAAAGTCAGCCTCAGCGACGCAGGCCGCAAGCTGATTGCCCAATTAGACAAAGATCTCGCTCAAGACGACCTAGCCGAAGCCCAGAAAGCCAAAGCCAACCGCACCAAAGTAGAATCGCTCATCGGTAACCCCCAGCGCATCCAAACCATCGCTAAGGATATCGTCAGCCACTTTGAAGCCCGTCAGGAAGTCTTTGCCGGTAAAGGCATGGTAGTGAGCATGTCGCGCCGCATCGCCGCCGAACTCTATGACGCCATCATCAAACTGCGCCCCGACTGGCACGACGACGACCCCACCAAAGGCGCGATCAAGGTGGTGATGACTGTCGCTTCGAGCGAAGGCCCCCAACTTGCCAAGCACCACACCACTAAAGCACAGCGCAAAGCCTTAGCCGAGCGCATGAGAGACGATACCGACCCGCTAAAGCTGACGATCGTGCGCGATATGTGGCTCACTGGCTTCGATGCGCCCAGTCTGCACACGCTGTATATCGACAAGCCGATGAAAGGCCATAACCTGATGCAGGCGATCGCCCGCGTCAACCGCGTCTACAAAGACAAGCCCGGTGGCTTAGTCGTAGACTATCTCGGCATCGCCTCAGACCTGAAAGAAGCGCTCTCCTTTTACTCTGACGCAGGCGGCAAAGGCGATCCAACCCTAGCTCAAGAGCAAGCTGTTGAGCTGATGCTCGAAAAGCTCGAAGTCGTCTCTGCGATGTACCACGGCTTTCCCTACGAGAACTACTTCGACGCTGACACCGCCCGCAAGCTGTCGATGATTCTGGCAGCAGAAGAGCATATCTTGGGCTTGGAGGATGGTAAGAAGCGCTATATCAATGAAGTGACGGCGTTGTCTCAGGCGTTTGCGATCGCGATTCCCCACGAACAAGCCCTGGACGCCAAAGATGAAGTCGGCTTCTTCCAAGCCATCAAAGCCCGCCTAACCAAATTCGATAGCCCGAGTGAAGGTCGTAGCAATGAAGAACTCGAAACCACCATTCGCCAAGTCATCGATCAGGCGCTGGTCTCGGAGCAGGTGATTGATGTTTTCGACGCCGCAGGTATTAAGAAGCCCGATATTTCCATCCTTTCCGATGAATTCCTGGCTGAGTTAAAAGACTACGAGCATAAAAACATCGCTCTGGAAGTGATGAAAAAGCTGCTGAACGACGAGCTAAAAGCCCGCGCTAAAACGAATCTGGTGCAGAGCAAAACCCTATTAGAGATGCTTGAAAACGCCCTCAAGCGCTATCAGAACAAAATCCTCACTGCCGCCGAAGTCATGGACGAGCTGATCGGTATGAGTAAAGAACTTGTCGCTGCTGACTCCGAAGCCATAGCAATGGGCCTCTCTGAGTACGAATACGCCTTCTACACAGCGGTAGCGAACAACGATAGCGCCCGCGAGCTGATGCAGCAAGATAAACTACGCGAACTCGCTGTCGTCCTTACTCAGAAGATTCGCGAAAACGCCACTATTGACTGGGCCATCAAAGAGAACGTCAGGGCTAAGCTCAAGGTCATCGTCAAACGCCTACTGCGCAAATATGGCTACCCACCCGATATGCAGTTACTGGCCACTGAAACCGTGCTCAAGCAGGCAGAGATGATTGCCAGCGAGTTGATGAGCTAGTCATAGAGTAATGCTCCGTTACTGTCTATCAACTACTTTATTAGTCAAATCCTAGAAATATTGCTCGGATGTACTACTTTACAGACTAAGATACAACAGGCCAGTTACCTGACTAGCATGTTACCTAGATTTAGTGGAGAAGAGGGCAAGAGACGCTTAATAGAAGTTCTATCTAGTCAAAAACTGATAGCAGGTGATCATCAGCTTGCAGAGCTGATTGCCGGTGAAGGAAAGCTCCTTGAATTTAGGCTAGGTGACGCTTTAATTAGCGCTGAAGACGATAGTAACAATATATATTTTATCGTTCATGGCTCTGTCGATGTACTGGTAAAAGAACGACTTATCGCACAACGTCACCAAGGTACGCATATTGGTGAGATGGCTCTCATCGATCCTTCTGCGAAACGATGTGCTGACGTAGTAGCAAAAGGGCAAGTAATTGCCTGTACTCTGGATGAGCCTACTTTCTTTGGGATCGTGCAGAAACAACCTGATGTTTGGCGGCGTTTGGCAAAAGAATTAGCTGCCCGTTTAAGACAGCGTAATTCTTTCGTCGCTTTACCCAACTCTCAGCCTCATTTGTTTATTGGCTCCTCGGTAGAAGTACTTCCAGTAGCTCGCGCTATACAACTAGGTCTAGAGCATGACCCTGTAAGCGTCAAGGTTTGGACAGATAATGTTTTTAGAGCTTCGTCTTACACAATTGAAGCTCTAGAAAAAGAAGTTAAGAGTGCTGATTTTGGCTTGTTAGTGCTCTCTCCCGATGACAAAGTTTTGAAACGAGAGTTTTCTACACTAGCTCCACGCGATAACGTAATCTTTGAGCTTGGCCTGTGTATTGGTGCAATGACAAGGAGTCGTTCATTCTTTGTGAGTCCTCGTGGTGTAGACATTAGCATCCCTACAGATTTACTCGGCCTTACGGCTTTATCCTACAAATTAGGCCAGGAGAAGGATTACGACATTGCCTTAGCGCCTGTTTGTGAGCATCTGCGTCGTTTAATCTCTGGTAAGGGAACGCGATAAGTGGCCTTATCTGATCAGATCAAAAACGACGTTCAAAACATCATTAACACCCGGATGGTCAGGCGAATTGGTCGAGTTGTTCCTGCCTCCAAAAATGTGAAGTTTGCAGGTGACGCTGTGGAGTTAAATGCAACTTTCCTATACGCTGATTTAGCGAATTCGTCAAAAATAGTAAAAACGCTGGATCAAAGAATTGCGGCGAAAATTCTCAAATCGTTTCTAGCTACCACCTCTCGCCTAGTTAGAGTAAGGGGCGGCTCGATTGTAAGTTTTGATGGAGATAGAATCCTTGGCGTGTTCGTTGGTAGCAAAAAAGATACAGCCGCTGTCGAATGCGCCTTAAACATAAATTTCGTTGTTAGAGAGGTAATTAGACCAAAGTTTGAATCGAAATATCCTGTTGTCAGAAGAGCTTCTTTCTCGATCAGTCATGGAACAGGAATTGATACAGGAAAAGTCCTAGCAGTTCGCGCTGGCGCAAGAGGTAGCAACGACTTGATTTGGATAGGTCGTGCTCCAAATTTAGCAGCGAAGCTAAGTGACTTTCGAGGGTCATCGGCTCGCACATCTATAACGCCATCTGTATACAAAAAGATGTCGGATTCGGTTAAGTATGAAGGCAGTCCGAAGAAAAATATTTGGAAAAAGCACAATTGGAAATCTCTCGGTCAAAATATTGTTGTTTACCGTTCTGCCTGCACACGGAAGCCATAAATTCACTTGGCTTCAGAAGAAGAGAACTACACTGGAGGCTATTAACCGATGCCAGCTTTACTTTCGTAGCGTCAGAAAGAGTAACACCCTGTTGACTAATATCACTCATAGAGCCGTTAACAGTAGTCCTCTTATGACTTCAATCTCCTTTTATAGTTAGGAGTCGTTCGGAATTAACTTACCGGATTGTTGATTCTTTGTGTGGCTGTATTTCATAGTTCCAGTCGCCGTGAAAAGCATTGCGCTTTAGTCGCACGCTACTCATTTCCCCCTCGGTGACTTTTCGACCCGTCTTGTACGTCTTGCCATCAAGCCAACAATGGACTTCTAGCCCTTTCTCGGTTCGCGTTGA
>QBMC01000121.1 GCA_003242035.1 Nodosilinea foveolarum
ACAAGTTGCCCGATGCTCCTTCTTTAATTCCTCTAGCTACGACCTGAATCCTTACGTCCATGCTAAGGCCAAACAGAACGCAAAACAGAACAACTGGCAGCAAAAAAGGTGGCCACCATAATCAGCCCGAGTACCAGGGGAAATCGGCGTTCGATAGCGGCAACAACGTCTAATTCGCTGGCGGTTTGTCCGGCAACTTGAATCTTTAAATCTTCTAAGTTGGCGCTGCGAAAGTCTCGGACTAAATTGCGGGTGGCATCAGACTGCTGTGCAGTTTTGCTTTTTACGATGACCAACGTTGTTGCTCTATGGGTGAGCTGGTTGAATGCAGCGGCAACTTTGGGGAGGGGGATCTGAGCAGGATCAGCGTATAGCTGCTGATAGTTTTGGACGGCTCGGTCGATGGCGGGTTTGCCGGTCAGGTAAATCTTCAGTGTTGGCTCGGCGTTCTGAGAGGCGCTGACTTTATCCCGGTCAATGATTTGTTCGATCTGATCGATGGCCTCAGCGCTGGTGGATTTTAGATTGATAACGCTGTATTGGGTTTGGCCGTTGCTGCTGATGTATTCGGGACGTTCGGCGGGGGTGACAATGGAGGCGACCTCTGGCAGGCTGCGAATAGACGCTAAGGTCGCATTAATTTTGGCCTGAGCGTTGAGATTCGGCGTGTCTCCTGCCGGTTGAAAAACTACGGTCAGCGCGTCGGGATTAATGTCAAAGGCTGCTTGTATGAGCAGTTCGGTGCTGTTGGCGGCTCCTGTTTCATCGACAACTTTAACTTCTTGCAGGGCATTTTCTAGCAGCGGCGCGCAGAGTAAACTCACGAGGGTAAACACGGCCCAGATAACCAGTGTCCAGATTCAGTGGCGGTAAATATAGCTGCCCAGTCTGGAGAACACGGAGTTTGAAGCAGGGGTCGGTTTTTTATCGTTCTTTTTATTGTTCATTGAGTCGTTTGGCGCGGTGAATCGGATGAGAGAGTAGATGACTGCGGGCGGGTTTGGGTCTATACCTGGCGACAGAGGGGTAGGTCTAATTGCTGGCCTACTTTATTAGGTACGAATATGTAAGCAAAATAGTTTTTAGAGCAGTATGACGAAATACGATTATGACTTGGTAGTGGTGGGCTCTGGGTCTGGTGGCCTATCGGCGTCGCGAACGGCTCGTGATTTGGGCAAGCGGGTGGCAATTATAGAGAAAAATACCGTCGGCGGCACCTGCGTAAATCGGGGCTGCATTCCCACTAAGCTGATGGTTTACGCGGCGGAGTTTGCAAAGTCTCAGAAAATTTCGGGCGATTATGGTTGGTCTGGGGGTGATTCTCCTAAGTTTGACTGGCAGACGTTTAAGCAGGCGATGGACAATCACGTGCGCTCAATTCGGGAGAGCCAGATTGAAGGGCTAGACGGAATAGATCTTTTAAGAGGTAAGGCTCAGTTTATTGATGAGCATACGCTAACGGTGAACGATCAGCAGGTGAGCGCGGAGTTTGTCCTGCTAGCTGTGGGTGCGAAGCCCAAAATGCCGGATTTGCCTGGAATCGAGTATGCGTTGGATTCTAAAGATATTTTTGAGCTAGAGGCGCTGCCTGAGTCTTTTGTAGTGGTCGGGGGTGGCTATATTGGCGTGGAGCTGGCACAGGTGTTTCGCTGCTATGGCTGCGAGGTGACGGTGGTAGATTCTAAACCACATGTTTTAGATGGATTTGACAAGGAGGTGCAAGCGCGCGTACGGCAGATATTAGAAGACGATGGGATAAAGGTTGTTGACAATGCCAGATTAAAAGAGATTGAGAAGGCAGAGGGCGGATTTACAGTAACGCTAGACGACGGTACAACAGAAAGTGCGAGCCAGGTGATTTGTGCGCTGGGTCGGAGTGCGAATATTGAGACGCTGAATTTGGACGCGGTGGGGGTGACGACCCATAAGGGGAAGATTGTGGTTGATGAGCATAAGCGCACTGAGTCAAAAAATGTTTTTGCGGTGGGAGACTGTACGGATACGGTGATGCTGACGCCAGTGGCGATCGCCGAAGGAGCCGCCGCCGTTAAAACAATGTTCGGCAAACCTAAGAAAATTGACTATCGCTGGGTGCCGTCTGCGGTCTATATGCATCCTGAAGTCGCGATGGTGGGGCCAACTGAAGAAGAAGCTAAAGCCCAGGGACTCGACTTTGAAAAAGCTTGCAGTACGTTTACGCCGCTAAAGTACGGTATGGCTAAAAGCGACTCAATGGAAGCGTTTGTCAAGTTTTTGGTGGAGCCTGAGAGTCAGAAGATTATTAGCCTGCATTTGGTGGCTCCTAGAGCTGCCGATATGATTCAGATGCTGGTGCCTGCGCTAAAGAAAGGGCTGACGCTAGATGAATTGAATGACACCATTCCGGTTCATCCTTCTGCGGGTGAAGAATTATTTTGTGTAACTTGATACCTTATTTGTTCAAATTGTAGTTTAAATAACAAAGAGCGAGAGAATTTTGCGGTGTGAGACGTTCTTTTTGGTCTATATATTCCTTTTGATGGACTCCGCTCTCAGGATGTCTCGTTATATTAAGTGCAGTTGACCTTTCGAGACATTTCTACACATGAAAGATACAAACGTGACTACACCTTTGACTACGCCCACTTCACAGCCTTACGCAGAGCCTGCTACTAGCTGGCGCTTTGGTTTCGTCCCTAGTGCCGAAATCTGGAACGGTCGTCTAGCGATGATTGGTTTCCTCTCGGCGGTTTTGATTGAAGTGTTTACGGAGCGTGGATTCCTTCACTTTTGGGGCCTCCTTGGCTAAACTCTCGTTTTAGAGAACGTTCTAGTTAAAATGCAAAGCGGCCTGGAGATTAGCTCTTGGCCGCTTTGTCGTATCTATAATTTTTGGGGAGTGTTCTTTATTGCCGACTGGCCAGTTATTTCTCTTTCATGAATCGGCTCTGTGTAGCGTCTGCGAAACGGCCTGCTGCCAAGCTTTGCGTAAAGACGCTCTTTCGTCAGCGCTGATATGAGGCTCAAAGCGTTTTTCCCTTTTCCATAGCTGCACCAGTGCTTGCTGATTTTCCCAATAGCCGACAGCCAAACCTGCTAGATAAGCTGCACCTAGCGCTGTTGTCTCAGTTACCTTAGGACGCACAACGGGAATGCCCAATACGTCTGCTTGAAACTGCATGAGCAAGTCATTACGAGAAGCGCCGCCGTCTACCCGTAATTCTAAGATATCTATGTGTGAGTCTTGGCGCATAGCGTCGAGCACGTCTGCGGTTTGGTAAGCGATGCTTTCTAACGCGGCGCGGGCGATGTGAGCTGCGGTCGATCCGCGTGAGAGTCCGGTGATGGTGCCGCGAGCGTAGCTGTCCCAATGGGGCGCGCCCAATCCAACAAATGCCGGGACAAAGTGTACGCCGTCGGTGTTGGAAACCTGGCAGGCTAGGGCTTCGACATCTTCGCTGCGCTTAATAATGCCGAGTCCGTCTCGCAGCCACTGTACAACGGCTCCCGCAATAAAAATGCTACCTTCTAGTGCGTAGGTGGTGCAATTATCAACATCCCAAGCTACGGTCGTTAATAGCTTGTTGTGTGAGGTAACCGGTTCCTCTCCCGTGTTTAGCAGCATAAAGCAGCCAGTGCCATATGTGTTTTTTACCATGCCAGGTTCTAGGGCAACCTGTCCAAAGGTCGCTGCCTGCTGGTCGCCGCCGATGCCTGCGATAGGAACTTGAGCGCCCAGTAGCCCTTCGGTCGTGTGTCCATAAACTTCGGAGGAGCTGCGAACTTCGGGCAGCAGGCTGCGAGGAATATCGAGTAGTGCCAGCAGCTCGTCGTCCCATTCGCCGGTATATATGTTGTAAATCATCGTGCGGCAAGCGTTGGTTGGGTCGGTGATATGAAGTGCCCCGTTTGTCAGCTTCCAGATCAGCCAGCTATCTACGGTGCCAAAAGCGAGTTCGCCGCGACTGGCTTTTTCTCTAGCGCCAGAGACATTGTCTAGCAGCCACTTGATTTTGGTGCCGCTGAAGTAGGCATCTATGACTAAGCCGGTTTTACTTTGGACAAGTTTCTCATGTCCGGCGGCTTTTAACTGGTCACAGGTGTCTGCGGTGCGGCGATCTTGCCAAACAATTGCGTTGTAAATCGGTTTGCCCGTTGCTCTATCCCAAACGAGGGTGGTTTCTCGCTGGTTGGTGATGCCGATGGCGGCGATGTCGCTGGCGGTAATGTTTATGCCAGCTAGGGCTTCGTTGGCTACGCCAATTTGAGTTGACCAAATTTCGGTAGCGTCGTGCTCTACCCAGCCTGATCGGGGAAAGATTTGCCGAAATTCTTTTTGCGCGATGGAGAGAATGGCTCCTTTTTTATCGAATATAATGGCACGGGAGCTGGTTGTTCCCTGATCGAAAGAGAGAATGTATTGAGTCATCAGGTTGCCTTTTAATTGATTTGTATGCTGTATTTAAAGTGTTTAACTTTGAGATCTTAAGGTATGGTTGTTACTAAAAAAAACGACCATGGCGACAACGCCACAGCCAAGCAAAATTAAAACCGTTGTGCCAAAAAAACAGCGATGAATTCCCGACGTTTACTAAATTACATAAAATCTCCTAGATGAGGCGCAAAGAGATTCTACTAGTTCTGATGCAGATGCATTTGATGATTGAATGAGAAGGGCTGTATGGCCGTTAATTGTTTAAGACCTACTTGCTTCATGTTTATTCAAAAGGAAACAGAGCAAAAACGGCGTTGCTGTGTACGAAAATCATATCGAATGTTACGACACATAGGTCACGAGTGTAAAGTTTTGCATCTCTCTTAAAAGGTAATTTACCTTCTAGTGTCCGGCAACCTCATGAACCTCACGCTTATAGTCACGGCTGCTTATACATATAGCTGAGTTCGTATTATCCTGAGAGCCTTGACTAGTTAGCAAAATCACTTACTTTAAGAAGGAATGTTATCAAAATCCATTACTGTTTTTGGTAGGTCTGTCTTAAGCAGTGGAATGTTATTGACGATATATAAATTGAGAATGTCATTGCAATCCATAAATAATATCTGGCTGCGCTTCGAGGCATCTAGCTTCTAACCAAGCCAGTTCGAAGCAGTACATTTTCAATTAGCTCATCTTCAGAACAGCAATCGGGATATGTAATAGACTTAATCGGTAATAAGGGGGGTGAAAATGGCCTCAAATTCATACGCTGCAAGCGTTTGACCTATATTTTAGGTGCTTTCTGAAACCCTTGTACAGCAAGGGTTCTACTATTTCCGATTAAGTCTAATTAACTGATTTTTTCTTTCGATTTCTTTAGGCATACAAGGGCGATAAGGATTGTTTTCTGTTGAGATTATTTAGCGTTGCATAAACTCTGGGAGATGCTGATTCCATGCCGAGTTATCTTCTAATTCAGCAACGCCAATTTTTGAGTTTATTCTTCGATCTATCTACTTGATCTACTTGCATTAGTTGCTCTTACGAATAGAGAAATTAGTATTTGATGCGATCGCGATTCTTCCCCGGCCCCGCATTTTTCTCTAAATACTCAACAATCATGCCAGCCACATCTAGCTCAGTCGCTTTCTCAATGCCTTCAAGCCCCGGCGATGAATTGACTTCCATAACGACAGGGCCGTCTTTAGATCGCAGCAGGTCTACGCCAGCGACTCTCAGACCCATAGCCTTAGCCGCTGCTAGCGCCGTGCTGCGCTCTTTAGCCGATAGCTTAATTACCTCAGCTCGTCCGCCACGATGCAGGTTAGAACGAAATTCTCCCGGTGCGCCCTGACGTTTCATCGCAGCCACTACCTTGCCATCAATGACAAAGCACCGAATATCTGCGCCTTTGGCCTCGGCAATAAACTTCTGCACCAAAATGTTGGCGTTCAGGCCGCGAAAAGCCTCAATAACGGAGGTTGCCGCCTGATGGGTCTCAGTTAAAACCACCCCAATGCCCTGTGTCCCCTCCAGCAGCTTAATCACCAGGGGCGCACCCCCGACAATGTTGATTAAACCCCCAATATCTTTGGTTGAATGAGCAAATCCGGTTACCGGTAGGCCAATTCCCTTCTTCGAAAGCAGTTGCAAGCAGCGCAGCTTGTCTCTAGAGCGTGAAATGGCCTGAGACTCATTTGCCACAAACACGTCCATCATCTCAAACTGCCGGACAACTGCGGTGCCATAAAACGTGTTCGATGCGCCAATACGAGGAATGACAGCGTCTACACCGTCGATGCGATCGCCCTGATAAAGCACATGCGGATTTTTGGGTGTGATGTTCATGTAGCAGCGTAGATAGTCGATGATCTGAACGCTATGGCCGCGCTGTTCTGCGGCTTCTTTAAGACGATGTGTCGAATAAAGAGAGGAATTTCTCGACAAGATTGCTATTTTCATCTAATTTTTTTCGACTGTTTGAACTTTTCTTATTGCTCTTGAGCTTGTGGGCAGGCAGCGAGCTTTGAACGTATGATTTTCCCGCATCCACCAAAAAGCGATGGCGAACGGCCTGTCTGCCTAGCAGCATCCGAAAGCCCATCTGATCGCGGTTGGTTAATGTGAGTTCAATGGGCCATTGCTTGCCGCCTAAAGAAACCAAGGTAGAAATCACTGGGCGAAACTCGGCCTTGCCGCCAGAGTTGCGAACCTCTCGCATATCTAGCAGAGCCGCTTCGGCCGCAACAACTTTTTTACGACTGCGCTGAACCGGATGGACTTTAAATCGAACAAAGTCCACCTCGCCTTTTTTAAACACCTCGATGTCAAACGCGTTCAGCGCTGACGATCTTGCGCCGGTGTCTATCTTGGCCTTAACGGTCGATATGGCTAGCTCTGGTAATGCAACTTTTTCTCTCCATCCGATCACCGGTAAGTCGAGATCCGGTAAGTTGGAAACCGTTGACTTGGATGCCGATAACGCTGGCTTTTTAGAGGCCGTCATAATGTGTGATGGCTAAAGGTGTGATGGCTAAAAGCGTAATGGCTAAAGGCGTTGTGCCTAGTTCCTTTGAGCCAAAAAACCCCTCAGAAATAGATTAACTACTTCCTAAAGATAGTACGGTTAAGCTCAAAACACCAGAGATGGACTACTGGCTTTCATGGGCGGCTGTTTTACCGCACTCGGCTTTACCAAACTCAACTCGGACGCGTCTGGGCTGCATCACCTGAAGCAAAAGCTCGGTCTTGCTACGAGCAGATAGGGTCATAGAGTCTAGCTGCGGAACTAACTGATCGATCACCTGAATTTGCTTTCTCAAAATGCCGACAATGTCAACGCCAAACTCAAACTGGGTGGACAGCATTCCTCTACTGAGCCTTTCTCTGACGACGGCCTGCCATTTGGGTTCGCAAGATAGCCAGGGGTGTTTTTGAATATTGATGGTTTTAGGTAGGGGCTGGCTAGTGGTGGGGTACTCAAAGATTCTTTCGTAAAGCTGGGCGACGGGTGAGGAGCCGCCGTCGCAGAGGGATTCTCCGGGCGGTGGAGAGATCGAAATTTTGGTCGCGCCGAGTTCTCCGAGTAAGGCTGTCAGCGCCTGCTGTCTTTCTTCAAACAGCATGGAGAAGAACTGACTGGCTGGGTAGTAGAAGTTTTGCCGCCGCTGAAAAGGATGGCGGCGATAGGTTTCACCGGGGATAGGATGGCCGGGTGGCATAAAAATGTCTTCGGGTAGCTCGTCTATTTTGACCTGATTGATGAGCTGATCGGCCCAGGGTTTGAGATTGAGTCTGGCAATGTGTTGAAACAGCAGACGGGCATCGTGGTTGCGATGGCGAATGAGTCCCTGGTCGTCGATGTTTTGGTGTTTGGTTTGGACGAAGGCGCTGCTAGTCCAGAGGACGGCGGTTAAAGCGCCGGGTAGCGATAGGGCGGCTAGCGTATGGAGCGAGTTGGCGTCGATGTTGCTGATTAGGGCGAGTGACTGGATGGCTTTGCGTAGCTCTAGCTCTGCTCTGGCAATGTATACGTCGGTTTGGTTTTGCAGAGCGATTGATTTTGGCTTCTTAATCAGGTCGTCGCGAGATTCGTTGGGGCCTAGTACGTGCAGCAATAGCTTAGGGGCTAGGATGGGCAGCCGCTGCGCGCTGAGGCTGTGGCGATCGCGTTCCTGAATTGCTGATTGCGGTGTACCTGTTTGCCCGCCTCTAGTCAGCGCAGAATCGGATTTTGTATCCCGTGCAAGCGGCCTTAGCACACCAGACTGCTCATGGCTTTCTGGCTCATAGCTATCGTGGGCGCCTTTATCTGAATTATTGGAAGATTGCTTTCGAATAAACATAGCGCGAGGCTGACAGTTGCGATCATCATACAACGACCCTCACGAATGAGCATCTATGGGATGGCCCTTATTGCGGGGCGATCTGATGAGAACTATGGGCGGCGGCGGTTGAAGCGCTGCTTGAGGAGTTCTGGGTCGGCTCTATCGGTTTGTGTGGTGTTGGAGGGTGAGATTGAAGGTTTGGGTGAAGGCAGACTGGATGAGCGGGGTTTCTTTTGAGGAGAACTGCCAGAGCGCAGATCAGATTGCGCGCTCTCTAACTTCATAGTCAGGCTAATGCGTTTGAGCTTGGCTTGAATCTCTAGCACCTGTACTTTTACCACCTGGCCGACCTGCACAATCTCTTTAGGATCTTTGACGAAGCGATCGGTCATTTGTGAAACATGAACTAGGCCGTCTTGATGAACGCCAATGTCTACAAACGCGCCAAAGTTAGCGACGTTCGTCACGTTGCCTTCTAGCACCATGCCAGGGCGCAAATCGCTAATTTCGTTAACGCCTGCGGCAAACTGGGCGTAGGTAAACTGCGCTCTAGGATCTCGACCTGGTTTTTCTAACTCCGAGAGAATGTCCCTAAGCGTGGGTTCGCCAACTTCCTCGGTGGCGTACTGCGTTAGGTCAATTTGCTTTAGCCGGTCGGCGGCTTGGGGAATTTCCTTTAGCGGCACCTGTAGGTCTTTGGCCATGGTTTTTACAATGCCATAGCTTTCTGGGTGGACGGCGGTATTGTCTAGCGGGTTTTTGCCGTTGGGAATGCGGAGAAATCCAGCCGCCTGCTCGTAGGCTTTGGGGCCTAGCTTGCTGACTTTGAGCAGGGTTTTTCGGTCGGGAAACTGCCCTGTGGTATCTCGAAAGGTGACGATGTTGTGAGCGATCGCCCGACTAATCCCCGAGACATACCCCAGCAGCTCCCGCGAGGCCGTGTTCAAATTAACGCCCACATAGTTAACGCAACTTTCTACCGTATCGTCTAGCTTTTGCCTCAGCCGCTTTTGATCAACATCGTGCTGATATTGGCCCACGCCGATAGATTTAGGATCTAGCTTGACCAGTTCTGCCAGCGGATCTTGCAGACGGCGGGCAATGCTGATGGCACCGCGTACGGTGAGATCTAGATCGGGAAATTCGTTAATGGCCACGTTACTGGCCGAATAGATGGAGGCTCCCGATTCGTTGACGGTGACCTGGGTGGGTGGATGGTCTAAGTTTGCAATGACTTCGCTGACAAATTCGTCGGTCTCGCGGCTCGCTGTTCCATTGCCAATGGCTATTAGCTCAATTTTGTTTGACTTAATTAATTGGGCCAGCGCCTGAGCTGCATCCACTCGACGGCCTTTACCAGAGTGGGGATAAATTGTCTCGTAGGCTACAAAACGACCGGTTGCGTCAACTGCGGCCACTTTGCAGCCGGTTCTAAACCCAGGATCTACGCCTAGCGTAGGCTTCATTCCGGCTGGGGCTGAGAGCAGAAGATTTCGCAGGTTTTCGGCAAAGGTTTGAATGGATTCGTCGTCGGCCCAGGCTTTTTTCTCGGCGATGACTTCACTGGTTAAGGAGCTTTTCATCAGCCGGGTAAAGCTATCTTTGACCAGGGCCTGATAGAACTGAGCAATGGCGCGATCGCGAGTCCTAAGCTGTGTCCCCAGCAAATAAGTCAGAATCTCATCCTCATCGAAAGTCAGCGACAGTTTGAGGACGCCCTCTTTGTCTCCGCGTAGCAGGGCCAGCAAATTATGCGGCGCTATTTTGCTAACGGGCGTCTGGTAGCTGCGGTACATCTCATATTTAGTGGTGCCTTCTGGGTGGGCCGACTTGATTTTGGAGGCGAATATGCCCTGACGCAAAAAGAGATTTCGCACGTAGGCTCTCAATCTCGCTTGCTCGGCCATGGTTTCGGCCAAAATGTCGGCAGCGCCCTGTAAGGCTTCTTCTGGGGTGGCGACCTGATCGCTGATGTAGGGCTGAGCGATCGCCGTTAGGTCTACCGTGTCATGGGCTGATTTGCGGTCGGCGTTGAGCTGGGCGATATGAAGCGCGAGATCTTCTAGCCCTTTTTCTTTGGCGATAGTCGCGCGGGTGCGGCGCTTGGGCTTGTAGGGTAAGTAGAGATCTTCTAGCTCTGTTTTACTGAGGCAGTTTTCAATTTTGGCCTTAAGCGCTGGCGTGAGTGCGTTTTGTAGCGTGATCGCCTCTAGCACCGTTTTCTTTCGAGCGGCTAGCTCCGTCAGGTAGTTGTTTTGCTCCAGAATATTTCTGAGCTGAATCTCGTCTAGCTCGCCAGTGCGCTCTTTACGATAGCGAGCGACAAAAGGCACGGTTGCGCCTTCGCCAAACAGCACCAGTGCGGCTTCTACTTGCCACACCTGCACCGGAGACCCTGGGACTGATAAATCTTGAGCAATCCGTTGGGCGGCGTCCATGCAAACAAAAAAATACGTTGGCTGAATTCTACCACCAATAAAAGGGCATGACCGCTGCTGAGGGCGATCGCAGCGGTTGATTAAGGTACAGACCTATGCCAGAATTTCTACCTAAAGCTATCTGGGTTTAAGGGGCGAGCGGTGGGTCTGTTGTTGAGTGCCGTGCCTGTGCCGCCGTCGTTGACATCTAGAAACGGCTTGAGGTTGATGCCGTCGCGATTGGATGAAGCCCTTCTAGGAAAAGGTAGATCAAGGGCGGCGGTTATTTGGCCTAAAATGTTGTTTCCTGTCCCCGTAAAGGTGTTGACCACGGTGGTATCGTTACCGCTATCTGCAAGGGTCAGGTTCTCGAAGACCAAATCGCGAGTGGCCACTGGATTTTGACCGGTCGGTACGGTGAAGACAATTTTGCAGAGGCCAGGTTCTTGCTCGGTGGTGGCGCAAACGATGTCGTAGCCGTTTTCTTTACCGACCTGTAGCTGTGTGAGACCTTCTGGCCGATAGGTTTCTAGCCGTTCGCTGATGGTGTAGCAGCGATTTTCGGCTGTCCAGCCGCCACCCATTTCTGCGGGGGTTGCCCAAGCATATGCCTGGTTGGGCTGGCTTTCGGGCAAGTACATAACGGTGTACTCGCCGTTGGAGATCTGACACTCAAAGCGAGCGTCTGTAGGGAGTGAGTTGTCGTTAGTGGAGGATTCTACCTCTGGGAGTGGTGCTCTAGTAGATTGTGCTTGTGCGGGCAGGATTGGACTGAAGGCGGCGGCGAGGCTAGTGGCGATCGCGCTACCAACTATTAATGTGCGCCGGGTGAAAGGGGCTGACGGATGAACCATGATGGGTAGAGTCCTGTAGAAGGGCAGTGGGTAGATGGCCCTGACACTTCGGTTCAGCCTAGCTTACGGGCTAACGGCTGATAAAGCTGGGTGGACAGTCCGTATCAATTTTACGGATTGGTCACTGCTCCAATACCAGGAGGATGCTGAATGGCGGCTTCTCCTTATATGATGAAATTTCCCTTTGTTTAGATATATAGACAGCTCACTATGGCAGCAACGACGCCCTTCGGCTCCTGGAAGTCTCCGATTACTTCAGATTTGATCGTCTCTAGCTCTCTGCGATTGGGAGCGGTTCAAATTGAAGGGCCGGACATTTATTGGGGCGAGCTGCGGCCTCAGGAAGGGGGGCGGCAGTTAGTGGTGCGCTACGGGCCAGAAAATCCGCTGGGTGAGGTGAGCGATATGACGCCAGCGCCGTTTAATGTGCGATCGCGCGTTCATGAATACGGCGGCGGGGCGTACTGCGTTCACCAAGGAACGATTTACTTTTCCAACTTTGCCGACCAGCGGCTGTATCGGCAGGTGGCGGGCGTAGAGCCAGAAGCATTGACGCCGGAGGTGGAGCCTGCAAGCGGTTTGCGGTTTGCGGATGCGGTGGTGGACGCGCAGAGAGAGCGGCTGATTTGCGTGATGGAGGATCATCGGCAGCGGGGGGAGGCGGTGAATGCGATCGCCACAGTGCCATTGGCCGGGGGAACGCCTAGAGTGCTAGCGAGCGGCAATGACTTTTATGCGTCGCCTCGGCTGAGTCCAGATGGGACGCAGCTAGTTTGGGTGACCTGGAATCATCCTCAAATGCCGTGGGATGGGACGGAGCTATGGAGTGCAACTGTGCAAGACGATGGGAGCATTAGCCGTCCGCACAAGCTGGTGGGGAATGTAACCGAGTCGGTGTGTCAGCCCTGTTGGTCGCCGTCGGGGACGCTGCATTTTATTAGCGATGCGACGGGCTGGTGGAATTTGTATCGGTGGGAGGGCGAGCGGGCTGAGCCGCTGTTTCCGATTGAGGCGGAGTTTGCGGGGCCGCAGTGGAATTTTGGCCAGAGTAGCTACGGGTTTGAAGACGATCAGACGATGCTTTGTACCTACAAGTATCAGGGCGTGGCTCGGCTGGCTCGGTTCGATACGCTAGCGCGGTCGATGGACGATATTGAAACGGCGTATTCTGGCTTTGGGAGTTTGCAAGTTGGCGAAGGATTCGCTGTTTTCTTAGGAGTGAGTACGACTGGGCCAAGTGCTTTGGTGCGTTTGAATCTCGATACTTTGGAGACGACAGAGATTCGGCGCAGTGGCTCGGTAGAGATAGACGCGGGCTATATTTCTGAGCCGGAGGTGATTTCGTTTCCGACGACGGGCGGGTTTGATGCTTACGGCATTTACTATCGGCCTAAAAATAAGGACTGTGAGGCTGAGGTGACGGAACGGCCTCCTTTATTAGTGAAGACGCATGGTGGCCCGACGGCAGCGGCTTCTAGCGGGTTTAATCTGGCGATTCAGTATTGGACGAGTCGGGGGTTTGCGGTACTAGACGTGAACTACGGCGGCAGTACGGGGTATGGTCGGGCCTATCGAAATCGGCTGATTGGGAAGTGGGGAATTGTGGATGTAGACGATGCCTGTAACGGGGCGACCTATTTGGTGGAGCAGGGTAAGGCGGACAAAGGGCGATTGGCGATTGATGGCGGTAGTGCGGGCGGCTATACGACGCTGGCGGCGCTGACTTTTCGCGATGTGTTTAAGGCGGGGGCGAGCTATTACGGAGTGAGCGATATGGGGAGCTTGGCGGCGGAGACGCATAAGTTTGAGTCGCGGTATTTGGATAGTTTGGTGGGGCCTTATCCGGAGGAAAAGGCGGTGTATGACGAGCGATCGCCCATTAACGCGGTAGACAAGCTGTCTTGCCCAATTATTTTCTTGCAGGGGGCGGAGGATAAAATTGTGCCGCCCAACCAAGCTGAGGAAATGGTGAATGCGCTGAAGGAGAAAGGAATTCCGGTGGCTTATTTGCTGTTTGAAGGGGAGCAGCATGGGTTTCGCAAGGCGGAGAATATTAAGCGATCGCTGGACGCGGAACTCTCTTTCTATGCGCAGATTTTTGGCTTTGAGCTAGCGGACGAGATGGAGCCAGTTGAGATTGTGGGGTTGAAGTAATAGCGATGCCATTAGAATGGAGAGCCAATGTCAGAATCTCGAATGCTTGAAGATCCAATGTCAGAGTCTATGTGGGCGGCAAAGCCCTGGTGGTGTCAACCCTGGTCGATTTTGTTGACGGGCGTGAGTATTCCAGCAGCCTCCTGGGTGTTGTTGCATCGGCTGTGGATTACGGTGCCGATAGCGGGCGTGATGCTGGTTTGGTGGCTGTTGTTTTTAGTGTTGGTGCCTGCGCAGTATGCGGCAGCGGTGCGAGCAGAACGTTTAGGGTAACGAATGATGTAAGGATTCAGGTTTTTTTAAGAGGATAAATGGTGCAATCACGCTAGCCTCAAG
>QBMC01000122.1 GCA_003242035.1 Nodosilinea foveolarum
CTGATTACGAAATTCAAATGTCATCGTGACTCTCCTCTCGGAAATGACGCCTAGCCTGACAAGCTTAAAGCCTGATGGAATCAGATGAAAATGACAGTTATTGATGGGTCAGTCCTTAGTAGAGAGGTGCTTGGCTCTAGTGTAGTAATCCGCTGCTGATTCATTGTTTTTGGGCTTCTAAAAACTACATCATTAATCTGAAAAACCTCTGTGGCCAGACCTAAATCTAGGAGACCAGCAAACTATGTAACTTAGCAATATCTATCTTTTTGGCCAAAGCTTCCGCATTCGCTAAGGGAACCACCGAGTGACTATCAAGCTTTCGGTCTTCAAACAATATTTCACCCTCGCTCACGTTTTTTATCTGTTCTCTATGGATCGAAAGAAACTTTTTGGACAGTTCGGAAAATGGCTTTTCTAAGGCCGCTAAGTCAATAAACTCATCGCCATTTTCGCGTTCGGATTGTAAATATTGTCTGAGCTTGTGTCCTGTTTTAGATTGGTTGAGAAAAGTCATAAAAGCACCGGTCACGGGTTCTGTGCAGTTTAGTTTTTGCTGAATTTCATTGAGCTGTCGAATGACCTCAATAATGCTGGTATTGCTAGAAGGGTTTATTCTTCTATCTGGCATTACAAACTGTTCGAGATCCTTAGTTACGCCCAGAATATCGCGCAGTAAATAAAGCACAATATCAATTTGAGAGGCGACTAAGTTGTCGTAAATCACAATGCTGAGGGCATCACGACCAAAAGTCTTTACCCATCTGCTCGCAATCTTACAGTAGTCTACTGGCTGTGAGTCGATCAAAATCTGTTCGCAGTAAGCTTTGAAGGGTCTTGCGTCCCCGTGTTTTACAGACTCTTGCCAGTAAGAGTAGAGCGCAGTCATTGGATTGCGCACATACATCACAACTTTAACGTCATAATCGGCTAGTAGATAATGCAGCTTTGAAATCTGATCGGGTTGTAAAAAGTCAAAGTCTTCTGAAGAAATGAGAAAGCGCTGTGCCTCGCATTGATCCATCCAATCTAATAGCTGCGGGAGAGAAAAGCTATCTGTGTTTCTAAGTGCGTGACCTGGCATCAGACTCCAGGCAACATTGTGATGTCCAAACAAAAACTCTGCGCCTAGTTCTGGATACGCCAACCCTAGTGACCGCAGATGTGCTCGATTATCGGCACAAACTTTTTGAATATAGGTAGACCCCGTTTTATGTAGGCCAATGTGGATATAAATTTGTTTCATATAAGAAATTAAGCTGTTAGCTGCGCCTCTATGGGTAGCTCTAGCCAAGGATGGTGCTGCATCATCTCCTGATGAAGCTTTTCAATGTTGTCGCGTTGATTGCTAATGCTGTTGAGCATAGAGGTTTTGTGCGTACGATACCGGGCCAGAATCTCTGGTACGGGTATGCCGTAAAAGTCTCGGTCGATAAATTTACACCATAGCTGATAGTCCTCCCAGCCTAGTTTGCCAACTGCGTTTAACACTGAGTAGCCGTCAACGGCAACAAGGGCTGGTTTGCGGATTAGGCTCATGGCGTCGATGCAGTTGCGGTGTTTGAAGCGATCGCGCGTCCAAACAACATTACCCATCAGTCCCGTCTCCTCTCCAAATTTTTCAACAATTGGATAAGCCACCGAAGCCTGCGGGTCGGCCTCTAACGCTACCAAACATCGCTGAATACAGCGCGGATACAGCAGGTTGTCAGCATCTAAAATAAATATATTAGGTGTTTTGCTAAGGCTGATAGCCGTATTGCGGGCCGCCGATAGCCCCTGATTTTGTTCGTGCTGAACCAGATGAACGGTATTAAATCGCTCAGCATAATGAATAATCCAGTCTCTTGCAACGGCTAGTGAATTATCGGATGATCGATCTTCTACGACAATGAGATCTAACGCTGGTTGGGTTTGTTGTCGTACAGAATCTAGTGTATTAGTAATGTATTCCTGATAGTTGTATAAACTGATGCAGACGGTGACTTTACTGGGCGTTGGCACAGCCTTTCCTGCGGAGAATCGCTTGCCTACCTGCGAAAAAATAGATTGGTGGGGAGAGATATTCAACATCTTACGGCTGACCTCCTTTATTTTTAGGCGCTAACGCTTTCTCAGCAATTGCCAGCGCAGCCGTCGCGATCCTCACACCACTAAACTGTTCTTTGATCGCCCGATGCCCAGCCTGTCGGATGCGCTCGGCAGTCGCCTGACCCTCTGGATTTTTGAGCAGCCACTCGATTTTGTCGGCCATTTTTGCGATCGCACATTCAATAAAGTGCTCGCCCGCTACTAGCCCTGGAATATCATGGCAAGGCTCCGTTACCACTAGCGTATTTTGCCAGAGGCCGTGAAATACCATGCGGTGCCATTCAAAGTAGGGCAGTTCGTCGCGGTGAATGTTGAGCAAAATTTTGCTGCGACGGCTCAGGCCCACCACTGCCTCTGTATCTAAAGCCTGGTCTTGCCCTTTGAGGAGGGGGACGCCCATTGGCGGAATATGCAAAAAACAGTGGAACTGGCTGAGCCACTGGGCGCTGCTGGCAAAAAACTGCTCGCGACGAGGGTTAAGGGTGCCGATAAAATGCAGATCTAACGGGCGATCGCACAGCGGCGCGTCCATCTCGGGTAAATGATCCGAAACATGCGAAGGCAGGCCTTTTAAGGCTCGCAAGTCGGGAAGCTGCGTCGTCGCTGTGGCCGCTGCATACTGTGGCAAATAGCCCAACGGGAGCCAGTAGGCGGGCAGCTTTAGCGCCTGCATAATCGCGGTCGATTTGACGTTAATGTCAAAGATGGCCGGGGCATGTCGTAAAAAGTGAAAGGCGCTCGAAAACCAGGTCGTTTGCGGCTGTTCGACATTGATCATCACTGCCTCAGGCAGCCACTGTTGGCGCTGCGTCCACTGCGGGCCATCGCCTAAGTAAAAGAACTCATGGGGGGCCACCACCCAGTGACCGTCTAGGTTCTCGGGTGGGGCAGACTGCTCGTTTAGCTGCAAAACCGTATGGCCTGCTTGCTCTAGCGCGGCGGCGATAAAGTCAGCAATTTCGGTAATAAAGTAGTTGCCTAAAGAGCTGCAATAAATGGCTAATTGTTTGGGAGCGATCGCCCTCTGATCAACTCCATCGCCCGCTGCTCGCCAAACTTGCAAATAGTCAGCATCCGTGGGCGTTGGCTGCTCAATGAGGTGGGCCAGCGGCTCAGCGGAAAAAGCGACGCGTCCTTCTTTTGCGCCCTGGGCCAGATAGTGCTCTAACGGATTGATCTCAGCCGCCGCGACATCTGTATGCATTTTGCGGTAGAAGGCCGTTTTGAAAAAGGGATGCGGATCGTCGCCTGCTAGATGGCCAAAGCGGTGGAAGTGCGCTAGCGGATGGGTGCCGGTCGCGGCGAGTTCAGGATGGCGATCGCGATAAAACTGATCGTCGAACAAAGGATTAGGATTACGGCCCTCAGCGCTGCCCTGACGTAGATAATGCAACAGTAGCTCGCGGTCGCTATCAATCGCTAGATCTGGGTTGGTGGCTCGATAATATTGAGAATCGAACAGGTGCGTGGCTGATAGCAAAGCCGCTGCCGTTTCTATTTCTTGTAGGTCGCTGGGCGACTGAATGTCTTGGTTGGTGACGGTATGCGAAAGGGCGCGATCAATCAGCGCGTGGGCTTCGGCTGGGTCTTTTTGGGCGATTAGCTTAGATAAGGCCAGCGCAATCTGCGACGCATCTGGACGGATTTGCAGGGCCATTTGATAGGTGGAAATTGCGCCGTTTTCGTCGCCTTGAGCCGCCATCTGCTCGGCTAGTTCCTGGTAATACTCGGTATTACGCGGATCTGTTGTAATTAATTGGCGTAAAGCCGTTACCAGTCGGGGCGGCGCTTGGGCGTTTTGCGCCTCTAGCTTTAGTACCTGACGATAGTGACGCGCGGCTGCTGCCCAATCTTCCACCGCCTCAGCGACCTCCGCCTGACTGTAGTAAGACCAGACAAACTCGGGCTTGAGCTTGCTGGCCACTTGGTAGGCGGCGGCGGCGGCGGACCAGTGGCGGATCTTTTTGTAGCAGTCGCCCAGGTTGTGATGCGACCAAGAAAAGGTTGAGTTGAACTCAATCGCTTTTTGATAGGCCGCGATCGCCCCTTCCCACTCTCCTTGTTTTTGCAGCGTTTCGCCCTGCTGATGAATCTTCAAGGCTTGCTGTTGGGCGTTAGCGCCCTGAGATGTCTTGGGTGCGATCGCCCCTTTCTGCGGCGCTGCATCCACCGTCGCCAGTCGTTGTAGAACGGCCTCGGCCATGTCTGGACTGCCCTGCGAATTCAGCAACCGCGCTAGCCGATGATAAGCCGGACTAAACGCAGGCTGAGTGCGAATTGCGCCCTGGTAGCAGCGCATCGCGGCCTCCAGCTTGTCTTGCTCGAAGAGGGCATCGCCGACCTGTAGATACTGCTTGGCATTGGGCCAGCCGGGTTCTAGCGTAAATGCTCGATACCAGGCCATCGCGGCTTGCTGGGGCTGCTGGTTGCGCACGAGGAGGGCGGCAATGGTGCGATAGAGAACGGCTGATTTTGGGTTTGATTGAAGCGCCTGTTTGAGGTGTTGAATGGCGCGGGGACAGTCTTCGGCCTTAGTGTAGTGCGCGCCTAACTGGGCAGGCGTAATCGGTACGGCAGATGTTGGTTGTAGCAGCCGTTTTTTAGAGGAGGACTGGAGTAAATTTTGCACTAAGCGCTGATCGCGTTTAGACAGATTTATTTTGGCCTTAGCTAGCGGGGCCGGTGATGGATTGATGGAGCGTTGATTGGCGACGGGTTGGTTGACTAAACTGCTCGTTTTTTGGCCGATAGCGCTATCTGGGGTGGGTGCCGAATTAGCGGTGTTTTGAGCGGTCAGTTCTACGATTTTTCGATAGTAAGCAACCGCTGCCTGCCAGTCTCCTTGGTTTTCTAGCAGATCGACGAGTCGTTCGTAAGCGGGGAGAAAATCAGGCGATCGCTCAATGGCCTGTTGATAAAAAGTGACTGCCACTTCTGCTTTTTCAGCGGCTTCTAGCGATTGCCCGATCCGATAGTGACTTTGCGCCGAGCCTAAGTCGGGCTGTAGCTTGAGCGCAGTTTGTAAGCAGGTTAGCTCTTGATCGGATTTGCCGAGCTGTTTCCATACTTTAGCTAGATTTAGGTAAGCGATCGCAAAGCTGGCGTCTTTATCAATCGCTTTTTGGAAGTAGGCGATCGCCTGTTGCCAAGATTGCTTACGGGCGTACAAGCTGCCGAGGTTGCTGTATATCTCGGGAGAGCCAGGTTGTAGAGACAGGGCTTCGGCGTAGAATCCCATGGCGTCGGTCAGTTTGCCCTGACGCTGTAAAACGTTGCCGAGCAATCTGTAAGCGGGCGCTGTTTCTGGCGCGATTTTTAACGCTTTTTGGCAAGCGGCGATCGCCTTGTCCCACTGAGATTCGTCGCAGTAAGCCTCGGCCTGCTGCAAGTATATATCGACGACATCGGTCGAGCTATCTGCCGATAACTTTGAAGCAGCAGGCACTTCTAAAAACGACATAGGCAAGCTATCAGATGAGTTTTCCTGATCTCTCACCTGATGCGGGTTCTCGTCCAAGTTAGGTAAAGAATGTCTCTGCACGAATGAGCTAAAGCCTCGGCTTTTTGTTGTAAGTTCGAGCTACTGAGTCCTCAGTAATCTCTTGCAATAAATGCTACAAGCTGTTTTTTTAGATTCAAAAATGTTAAAGCATCCCTGCATAAAGCAGTGAGGGCTAGTTAACTAAAACGCTGCTCCGAGAAACTACTTAGACAACGCCGTCAAGTTTTAGAAAATCTCTCAAAAGCAGGACATAACAGCGAATCATAGCAGCATAGCGACGACACATTTTGAAAACCTTATTCAAAAAAACACAAAGACGATAGGCCCTTTCCGCAAATCGTGTATAAAATCTGTTTAACTTTTTTACCTACTGAGACTTGTCTTTAGCAAACCGGATGCTCTGTTTGTTGTAATGCTCCGTTTGTAAAGAATAAGATCGTAGAAGATGAATCGGTTTTGCTGCATCCGTAGTGGAAATGCGAGATTTTGTGTAAAAACAATCAGGCAAACTTTTTACATACTGGAGTGAGCGCCTGCGTAACACCAATATGCATCTCGGGAGAGGGATAATAGTTGTTGTGGGTGAGCTGAGAGCGAGCGAGCTGGATTTTGCCTGCCTGGTAGTCGCGCGATCGCTCAATCGCAACAGGCTGTTGGCTCAGCCGACTGATTAGCTGCTGAGGTAGGCCCGTGGCGTCAACGTATTCCACATAGTCGTCGCAGTGCAATCGCAAAACTTCAACCATTTCTCGATTTATCAGATGCGGAAAGTTGCCAAAGAGTTTGAATAAGGTGTCGCCAGAGGCTTCGTAATCGGGCGATCGCTTAGAAAACCACAGCAGCACTTTGGGCACCGTAATTTTTTCTAATAGCCGAATAAATTCATCGAGATAGCGCGATCGCGTTTCTTCTACCAGCGCCATGACGGTAGCGCGATCGCTGTTGTCCAAAAGCTGTTGATAGGCATAGTCCGCAGGCACGACTTTTCCATTCTCTAAAATATATTGCTCTTGCGAATACCAGGCGGTTTTGAATTGAGAATTGCTTTGCGATCGCCCAGAAAGCAGCGAAAGGGTGGCAAATTTAGAACGGTTAATCAGCTCAATTAGCGCCCGGTGGCGAGGTTGATTGAAAAAAGAAGGGCCAACGCCAGAGAAGCCCAAATTTAGCGAAGAAATGTTCAGAGCTTTCCCTAGTAGCTCGGGATAGGGCTGGGCTACAAAGCGCCCAAACGTATAGGCTGCGCCGATAGACGTACAGTATTCTCCAGGTTTTAAACTAGCGGGCTGGGGGCCGCGCATGGCTAACCCGCATTGAGGCGTCCAAAGCTTCCAAATGTTGTAATCGACAATTTCAGCGTCCGATTTTTGGTAGCCCAGGGCGCTGGCCAGCAGGTCAGGCTTTTTGAGGGAAGTCATGAGGTGGCGGGAGCGGGGACAGCTTTTGAGTGAAGGGATTGCCAGTGAAAGGACTGATTGAGCAGGATTTCTAGCTGGCGATTGTGGGGGGCGAAAAAGTCCGAGAGCTGCTGGCGAACGTCGGCATCGGCGGGCTGATAGTCGCCTGCGTTGTGCTGCGGATATTTTTGCGGTGAGCGATCGCTATCGAGGCCCAGCAGCCGATAGAACTGTTGCATGGTCTGCTGCGGTTGGGAAAAGAGATCTTCACTTTGTAAGACCAGTAGCTGCTGACGAGAGAAGAGGGCTAGCCATCGTTTGAGATGGTGATAGTAAAGGCTGTTACCTACGTGGCGGCACTGATTGAGGGCGCGCCAGTCTATTGCATCTTCAGTAGTGGCTTGTTGAATATGGGAAATTTCTTCGGCGATCGCGACCTTAAAACTGCGTTTTTCAGCGCCGTTGCGGACCATCATGTTGTAGCGCGAAACCGTTCTATCAACCGGGTCGCGGAGGATGGCAACGAGCTTTATTTGAGGAAAGTGCTCGAACACCCGTTCGAGTGCAACCTCACTGTATAGATAGTTGGCGGATGTTTCGCCTGTAATCCAGTTTGTCTGAGCGGATTCCTTCCCAGAAGCAGGCGGAAAGTGTGATAAATACCACTCCAACCCACAGCCGTATTCAAGGTCAAAAAAGTCAATCTCTTTCTCGATAGGAGCCACGACATGAGGGTGCGATTTTAAGTATTGATGCAGCGAGGTTGTCCCCGATTTCTCTGCTCCAACAATTATAAAATCAGGCGGGCGGCGCTGTTTTTCTTCTGGCGAGCCACCGGCAGTGCGATAGCAGTCGATAGCGGCTGGTAAGTGTCCCGCCTTTGTGAGCGCATAGCCCAGCGTAATGCGAGCGGGCCGGATGTTGGGATGCTTGGCCAAAATCAGCTTACAGGTTTCAATCACGTCTTGTAGTTGCGGATCTTTTCGAGGAATATTGTAGCGCAGCAGGTTGTAACGCAGTCGGCTATAGGCCGTAAATAGGTACGGGGATTGCGTGAGGGCTTGCAGATAGCTTTGGGTGGCGGCGGTGACATCGCCTGAGCGTTCTAGCTGCGCGGCTTCTGCTAGGTAAGCCTCACCTAATGCTGTTGCTACCTCGCTTGTCTCTGGCGCTAGGGCTAAGGCTTTTTGGTAGGCGGCGATCGCTGCTGTCAAATCGCCCTGGCTTTTGAACAGATCGCCTTTAGCTTGATACAAAACAGCGGCTGTGCGCTCGGCGCTGTCATTCTGTTGTTCTGTAGTAGTTTGTTCTAGAGACGACTGTACGTTTTGAGCTGCGGCCTGCTCGGATTCTAAACACTGTTGAGCTTGAGCGATCGCGCTTTCACAAACGGAAATCACCGCCGACCACTGCGCCGTCCGACAGCTCAACTGAGCCTGATGTAGCGCTGCCTCAATCTTCTTTTTAACGGTCTCTGTACCGGTCTTGGTCGAGATAGGATTTGGCATAAGCTCAATGACGTTTTCTTAAAATAACCTGATGGGAGCGGCACAGTATTTCTGCGCGATCGCCAACGGCAGCGATAAACGCATCAATTCCCACTTTAGAAGATTGACTGGGATCGCTAGGATGCTGCCAATGATAGTCTTTAAAACAGATTAAACCCGAGACTTTGAGCGATCGCCAAAGATGAATTGACACCGATTGAAGATAATCCGCCTGCTTGCAATCGCTTTGAACATAAACCCAATTAAATGTCTCTTCTAGCAGCGCTTCTAACTGCGTTTGGGTGTCTCCCTCCTGTATCACTAGCTTATCGGGCTGAGACAACTTTGCTCGATTTTGCTGAAGCGAGTCGCTGGCCTGATCGGTTAAGCAAGTGAGCTGATCGTCTGGCTCTATTAAAACGGTATCCACTAGCCAAAGTAAGCTGCTGTCGTCTTGATCTCCTAATGACAGCATTTTCAGCGGATGCCGCAGCGCAGAAAGTTCATTCATTGGGGCGATATACTCCGCCCACACGGGGATATTTTCGCTGAACCAATTGAGGCCAAACTGATAGTTTCGTTCGGCGGCTTGCGGCCATCCTCTCAGTGCAAAGGCGCTTTGGTGAGCGCGAGTGGCGAGATGTCGATCTCCCTTTTTGGCCTGCGCATTTCCCATAAAGCAGTAGGCCCAGGCAATATTTTTTATCTCTGGTGGCTCAGTCGTTTCTTGCTCAGCCGCCGTAATTACACTCTCGCAGGTAGCGATCGCCTCGTCCCAAAGGCGGCGCTGCATCAGAATATTCAGCAAACCCATGTAGGCCCAGTGCAGGTGCGAATCGAGCCTAATCGCGGTTCGAAAAGCGGCGATCGCCTGCTCCGGTTGCTGGGTTTGCCGATACGCTCGGCCCAGTCGGTAATGGGCTTGGGCCGTCTCTGGCAGTTGTTCTACCATCTGTTGAAATAGTTCTACGGTCTGCGCCTGATTGCCCTGCTGCGTCCACAGATCGCCAAGGGCGTAATAGGCATCGGCGTATTGGCCATCTTGTTCAATAGCTCGCTGATAGCAGGCGATCGCCTTTGACAACTGGTCTTGACCGCGCAAAACTTGTCCTAATTGATAGTGACCTTCAGCGGTGGCTGCTTCAGGGCGCTGGGCGAGCAGATGATCTAGGGTTTGGGTTTCGGCCGTGCGATCGCCGATACGATAGTACACCTGGGCTAGCTGACGATGTACGGCTGCGTTGTCAGGATCGTACTCTAAGGTGCGCCGACAAAAGTAAATCGCCTGCTCCCAGGCTTCGCACTGACTGCACACCCGCCCCGATTCGGCGTAGAACTTGGCGCTGTTGGGCACCGGGTCGAAGGCCATCGAGCGCCAGGGGTAAGCCTCTTGAATGAATCCCATGCTGGTAAGAATGTTGGCTACTGTCTGGCAGGCTTCCATCCACTCTTGTTCAATCTGCACCAGCGGTTCGCTTGAGGTCGGGGCGCTAGCGGGTGCGGTGTCGGGTGGTGTTGGGGGCTGGGATGGCAATAGGGTCTCGCAGGTGGAGAGCGCTTCGTCGAGATATTGTTTGATCATGACAACGCGATGGGTAGAGGAAAATCACTAGGAGGATTTGGGGCTGAGGTAACAAGTCTTAGGAGCGATCGCAACGCACCCATAACCACTGAAAAATCTTCAGTCAGGCCGCTAGGATACATGAGCTGTCTTAGCGGTGTGCAGGCAAAGCTTTCACCGACTAAATAGTAATGATTGAGCTGGAGATATTGACTAATCATCCAGTAGTCGGTGCGCAGGTAGTGGGGTGAAAAACACTCAATGACCGTTGTTTTGGGGCTACAGAATGCCAAGTTAGTGAGTCCTGAGCCGTGGGGAGAAACAACAATTTCTGCCTGGGAAAATAGCCGCACCTGTTCGGCTACTGTCATGGTTTCTAAGATTACTGGCACAAAATCAAACTGACTTAACAGCTCGATCACCGCTGGTTCGTTAAAGATATGTCGGTAGTTAGCATTGGTGCGGCTGACGTATATTCTTTTGAGCTTTTTATGGTGTTGTTGTGATGACTCTTCTACCGGATCGGCAGGGGTTAAAAAGGTGCGTCTTAAAAAGTCAATGCTGCTAGGCGGAACCCAGTCGAAGTGACCGGCAAAACTGGGCAAAACTAGCTCGTCTGCTTGAATGTGAGGAACGCGATCGCTCTCCACCACTTTCTCCGCCGGGATGCCCAGCGCTGCTAACGTTTCTTTCTGATAGCTTTTCTCAAAATTATTCACCACAAAATAGTCAATGCTAGAAAGATCCAGTCCTTGCTGCTGTAAGTGCTCTCGCAAAATCTCTAGCCGAGGCAGCACATCAAACAGCCAGTGGTAGTAAATATGACCCGACAGCCCAGAAAGAATCGCCACTTTACCAGGCAATCGCTGTGGCGGTGGCAGCGGCTTTTCCCGCTGAAAAACGGAGTGATTGATCGCGTCGTGATGTTTACAGCCGGGTAAATACCAGGGATAGGAGCGAGAGAGATCCGCCAACAAAAAATTATCAGGCGTAAAAATAGCAATCTCATGACAAACTGCCCAGGCATTCTTTTTAGGGGCTATCCAAGCGCGTCCGTTGGGAATCGTCGCTGCGAAGGGAGCAAAAGAGAGATCGTCGGTAGCCAAAGCCGGATTGCAGCGAAAGGCCCTTTGGCTAACCTGAGTTGGAGAGAACCGGCGGATCAGTCCACCCATACAAGCTTGACAGGTGACGCCGCCGCACTGAGCGTTAGGCGGCGTTACCTCTGCTGTGGATATTTGCGCGGACTCTCTTTTACACAGCCAGTCCTGAGTGTTTCTATAAACTCCCCTAATTTCATTGCCACCTGATGAAGTGGCTCCGGTGGTGTGTTGAGCGATCGCCCGCTGTAAAGTCTCTTGCAACCGAAGACGGTGAGCAGCTTCAATGGTCGTCTGGTTTTTCTCCTGATCTGTCGTTTGGTCTATAGCCGCTGCGGTTTGCAACAGTCCGGCTTGGGCCAGTGCGATTCCGGCTGCGAGCCGTTTCTGCCCGATTAAACAGTCTGATAATCGACTGTAGATCTCTATGTTCTCGGGTTCTAGTGTTAGCGCTAGCTGATAAAAAGACACCGCTTGAGTCGGGGCATCGCAGGCGACAGAAAGGTCGCCTAAGCACTCGTACATCTGCGCCAATCGCTCGCACAGTATGCCATAGGCCATATCAACATCGGCATAGCGTAAACCCATCAGGAAGCGACCGCAAATCCGCTGCAGACGAAACAACAAATCTTCATTAGGTAGCTGAATAGTGCGCTGGCAATAAGCGGTCATAAAGCTGGGCTGATGGGCAATGGCTAGCCTGAAGCAGTCGAATAACTCTCGCCATCTGCCCTGATTGCTGAGCGTTCGAGCGCAGTCGCTGAGTACGCTAGAACGATTCATCTCTTGCCGAATAGCCTGCTGAATAGCTTGTTGAAAATGACCGATGGCCCGGTTGAGATCTTGGTGGTTGCGCCAGAGACGACCTAAATGGTGGTGAGCACTAACAGAGTTGGGATCTAACTTCAGCGCTTGCTGATAAACGGCTAGCGCTTCAGCCTCCTCAGCTTGAGCCATTAGCGACAGTCCGAGCTGGGTATGTAATGAGGCGTCGTTAGGCCGTAATAGTAGCGCTTCGCGATAGGCGCTGGTGGCGGCGGCGGGTTGTTCAATCTGTACCAGCGCCGAGCCTAAATATTGGTAGGCCATGGCGCGATCGCTCACCCCTATCGAACCCGCCTTCTCCTGTAAAAAAACAGCCTGTCGGTACTGCTTAGCGGCCCGGTAAAAGTCTCCTTTATGTTCGTGCAGTCGGCCCAATGCGAGATGGGCATCTGCATAGCTAGGATCACGGGTCAAAATAGATTGGTAGGTCTTAAACGCTTGCTCGAAGAACCCGACGCGATAGAACACTTGGCCCAGATGAAAAGCCGCCTTCGACCAGTTGGGCTGAAGCCGTAGCGCCCACTGATAGTGACAGATCGCCTGCATGTGCTTTTGTTGGCGGCTATATAAAACGCCCAGCGCATAGTGACTTTTTGGCTGCTCTAGCTGTAGATTAACGCCTTTTCGATAAGCGGCGATCGCGGCATTATCGTCTCCTTCATGCACAAACGCCCGACCCATCAAGCTGTAGATACCGGCTTTGCCTTGAGCCGCAGGCAAAATCTGCTCACAAAGATCGAGCACCTGCGCCCAATCTTCGCGAACTACAGAATCACTGAGCGCCGGAAAACGGCTAAGCGCAGAGATATCGTTAACCGCAACCTGTGCAAGTTGCGCTCTAGAGACATTAGCTATCATACCGGTGAGCTAGTAACGGGTCGATACGGCCAGAACGACTCGAATCGCCTTGTTTCGATTTCGATTTCCACTAACGTCCCTAATGATGCAGAAGAAATCCTACAACATCAGGGACCTTATTCTAAAGAGAAAAGTCTCTCTTATGCGATGAAGTAATCATCTTCATCAATGGTCAAACCGGTATCTAACTGGATAAATGCGGTGCCGTCAACGGACAAAATGCCTGTTGTACTATCGTATTCCACCTTAGCTTCTGAGCCAACGCCCTGAATCAAGATCTTGTCTTCACCCGACGTAAAATCAGTGATTTCATCCGGCAGACCGATATCGTTGAAATCGAAGACAAAAAGATCGCTGCCTCTGCCCCCAGTTAGGGCGTCTTCGCCATTGCCGCCCACTAACGTATCGTTACCGTTGCCCCCCACTAGCGTATCGTCACCGTTACCCCCAAACAGGCTGTCAGCACCGTTGCCGCCAAATAGGTTATCGCGACCCGCTTCTCCAAAAATGACATCTCTGCCCTCACCCCCAAAAAGCGTGTCATTGCCTTTGCCACCAAAGATAGTATCGCCCCCGTCTCCCGAGTTAACAACATCACTACCCCCCAAAGCAAAGATAGTATCGTTCCCGTCTTCGGAGATGATGCGATCCGATAGCTCTGTTCCAATTAAAATTGACATATGTAGATTTCCCTGTAGTTAAGGTTAGAATAATTTCCCGCAAGAGACATGCAGCAAGCTGTCAGAAACTTAAGTTGAGACGGGTGCTCAGACGTTTCATTACAGCAGGCAAAGGGCCTTATTTTGACTATTTTGCTAAAACATTCTCTCGCTAAAATATTCTTTGAGCTTATTTTGCGATCCTGCGGTCATTGCGAAACAGGCGTGAGTGAGCTGGCAGTAGCAGTGACTTAGCTCACTCACTTTCCTGTATTTTTGATAACAAGCGAATAACTTTCACGAACAAGCACACATTAGCTTTAAAGCTTATTTGTCTGTGTGAAGTTAACGTAAAGAAACCTGAGTCAGTGCCTGCTTAGGAACGCTCAATCAATAACTGTCAAGTTTTCAGGAATAGCTCTGTAATTCCATT
>QBMC01000123.1 GCA_003242035.1 Nodosilinea foveolarum
CAGAAGGCAAAACCTATATGCCACATAGCCTTCGAGCGTTGTGTCACCCCTTCAGCTACTCTTGCTAGCTATCTAGACAGTAAATAACTCAAATGTAGATGACTGCTCGCTAGCACTCGCTTGAAAGATGTAGCTCTCTTTCTTCTATAACGCAGAGGTAGCAGGAGCATTACCTGCCTGGTGGATTATAGGTTGTCCGCGACCAGAGCTTTGAACATAAGCCTGCTACATCGTGAGCTGCTGGGCAAGCTAGGGTGTCGTTCGTCCCTATGTCCAATGAAGCTCACCCGCCGTCCCGTTTGCTTAGGTCTGTTGTTACTCGCAGGACTCGCTGCCGTCGCTGGGAGATCGTCTCGATTGACCGATTATTTGACTGCGCAGTTCGCGCCTGCCTCGGTCGAGCAGAGCCAGTATTACACGTTGCCGAGTGAGAGCGTCATAGACGGAGCGACTTTAGTTGTGCTCGACGACGGCCAGGAAGAAAAGGAAGTGCATCTATGTGGAATAGCCACGCCCGAGCCTGCCACCTCAAAAGCTCACCTACGCCAGCTACTTTCCCAAAGCACTGATAACCGCATCATTCTTCTAGCCGCAGAGAGCGATCGCCCTGGTCTAATGGCAGAAGCCTTTCTACCAACCGACAGTCCAGAGCCAGGACTAGAAATTCATCTCAACACTCAGATGCTGCTTGACGGTATGGCCGTTGTTGATGACGGTTCAGTCGATAGCTGTCCTAATGGCTCGTTGTATCGAGCTGCCGAAGCGGAAGCGAAGCAGCAGTCCATTGGCGTATGGTCAGCGCCCGTCTCTCAGCGCCCCTAAGCTTCAGTCCTGCTAAACAAGTTGTGAAGAAGATACAAAGCTTGCTTCAAGTTTGGTTGTTGTTCCAGAAACTGTCCGTCTCTTAGAGCGGGAGCAACGTACTGAGAAAAGTTAAGATCAAAGGGGTTCGTCCAACCATGCCAAAGCTCGGTTCAAAAAAATGGCACCAACAAAAGCGCTGGATATTCGGTAGCTTGCTGCTCTTTCCACCCCTCGGCATCCCACTACTGTGGTTATCGCCTTTGTCTAAAGCAGGAAAAATTAGCGGCTCTGTACTCTCAGGTATTCTCTTGCTATCAGTGCTGACCGGCGAAGCGAGCGAGCCAACGACTGCCACTGCCCCGTCCCCGACTATCGAAGCACCTGAAGCACCCGCGCGAGTAGACCCTGCGCTATCGCCTGCGTATGAGGAAGCGATCGCCGAAGCAACAGCGGCCACAGCAGAACTCACGACTGCGGAGTCTCCAGCGGACTGGACTGATATTGCTGACGGATGGCAGCGGGCGATCTCCTCGCTGGGAGATATTCCAATTAACAGCAATGACTATAGCCAAGCGCAGGCGAAGATAGCTGAGTACGAGCGCAATTATGAGTATGCGATTCTCTCAAGGAGAGGCTACGCCAACGCGCAGAAAACTACTATTGAAACGGCGGCAGCAGCGGCGATCGTGCAACAACAGGTAGAAGAAGAGCAGCAGGCAGTCTCTCAAGAAGCTGAGACCGTCATGCCGATAGTTGAGGCTCAAGGTGGTGGGTACGTAAGCGGCACCTGCAAAGATCTAGCGGCCAGCGGCGTCGGCAGCGACTTCAGACCAGGAGATGCGAACTACACCTCGGCGAGAGACCGAGATGGCGACGGCGTTGCCTGCGAGTCTTGAAAATTTATAGGTGTCACTTGGCTGTGAGCTATGCCAAAGGGCAACCCTGAGTCTAATCACGCTACCATCTCGGGCACTATAAAAAAGTTGATTTGGCTGCTAAGGGTCTTTTATGCCACTTCGTGTCCCTGTACTACCTCGTGAGCTTCCTCTGCGACCCATTCTGGTCATGCCTTTTTTGCTGCAAATTCTGGTTGCAGTGGGGTTAGTTGGATACCTGTCGTTCAGGAATGGACAGAAAGCGGTCGAACAATTGGCTACGCAGTTAATTGATCGAGCCAGCGATCAGGTGGATAACCATTTGGATGCCTATCTTGCCTTACCCCTGCAATTAACTGAGATTAATGCGGATGCGATCGCCAACCAAGAGGTTAATCTCGATGATTTAGTCTCCAGCGGTCGCTATTTTTGGCGACAGGCGAGAGCCTTTCCTAATCTGAGCTATATCGGCTACGCCCTACCAGATGGCAGAGAAGCAGGGGCCGGACGTTGGGTGAAGGGAATTGATTTATTGCTCTATGAAAACCAGGGAAACAGTAAAGCATCTGACTATGTTGCGGATGCGCTAGGTAATCGCAGCGAACTGCTACAAACTTATGAATACAATCCACGGCTTGAATCCTGGTATCAGGAAGCCGTGTCCGCAGGTCGTCCAATTTGGGGAGCTATTGAAGCTGCCGAGAATGGCGAAATTGAGGTAACTCAAGCAGGCGAGTCTTTAAAACAGTCTGATACAGCATTGGGAGGGGGGCTGGAGTACTACGTTTCACTGCCTGCGGCAGCGCCAGTCTATCGGGTTGATCGCAATACCCAGAGCCGGAAGTTACTGGGTGTTACCAGCATTGAAATTACATTGACCAGTATCGGACAATTTCTCAAGGAACTTCAAACTAGCCCCTCTGCTCAAGTCTTTGTCATAGAACGAAATGGACTGTTAGTGGGAAGTTCCAGCGAGTATCCGATTCTGCATAAAGCCCAAGGTGAGGTTCAGCGATACGGTGTGCTGAACAGCCCTGACCCGCTAGTTCAGTTGGTGGGAAAAACGTTACAGCAGCATTTCAAGACAATTCAACAGGTGCAGACTTATCAAAATCTAAGTCTTGAATTCAATGGACAGCGCCAGTTCGTGCAGGTCATGCCTTGGAAAAATGAATTGGGCTTAGAGTGGCTGATTGTGGTGACGGTGCCTGCCTCGGATTTCATGGCACAAATTGATCAAAACACACGCACCACGCTTGTGCTGAGTCTAGCGGCTCTGGGTTTGGCAATGGCTTTGGGATTGTATACCAGTCAGTGGATTGTTAAACCCGTTCTCAACTTGAGTCAAGCGGCGGCGGCGATCGCCCAGGGCAGTCTGAATCAAACCGTAACGCCCTCCAACATCAAAGAGTTAGGTCTTCTAGCGCGAGCGTTCAATCACATGACGCAGCAATTACAGGTTTCATTTGAGGCGCTAGAAAAATCCAACGAACAGCTAGAGCAACGGGTTGAAGAACGCACCGCTGAGCTGAACATTGCCAAAGAAGACGCGGAACAGGCTAAAGCGATCGCTGACATGGCAAATCAGGCCAAAAGTGAATTCCTCGCCAATATGAGCCACGAACTTCGCACCCCACTCAATGGCATTCTTGGCTACGCGCAAATTCTAGATCGCGCTAAAGACCTGCCTGAAAAAGCCCAGCGTGGGGTCAGCATCATTTACCAGTGCGGCACTCACCTGCTCACCCTGATCAACGATGTTCTAGATCTGTCCAAAATCGAAGCCCGCAGGCTAGAACTCTCGCCCGCAGCCATCCATTTTCCAGCATTCCTACAAGGGGTAGTCGAAATTTGCCAAATTCGAGCCGAACAAAAAGGCATCCAGTTCATCTATCAGCCTGACGCTCAGCTTCCCGAAGGCATCTACGCAGACGAAAAACGGCTGCGGCAGGTATTGCTCAATCTAATTGGAAACGCCATCAAGTTCACCGACAAAGGATCGGTCACCTTAAGCGTTGAGCTGTCTGTCGATCAGCGAGACCCCGACTTAAGGCAAGTTTTGTTTCAGATTGCAGATACTGGCGTGGGGATTGCCTCCGAAGACCTGAGCAAGTTATTTCAGGCTTTTGAACAAGTGGGCGATCGCAAACGCCAATCAGAAGGCACCGGACTTGGACTTGCTATCAGTCAACAGATTGTGCAACTAATGGGCGGCCAAATTCAGATCAAGAGTCAGCCTAGCGTCGGCAGCGATTTCTATTTCAGCGTAGCGCTGGCAGTAGCCACAGATTGGCAGCAGCAGAGCTACAGCCGAGATGGGAAAATGATTATTGGGTATGCAGGGGCGCGTCGTCGCCTGCTCGTGGTAGACGACCGCTGGGAAACCCGAGCTGTGCTGCTTAACCTGCTTGAACCGCTGGGCTTTGAAGTCTACGAAGCAGAGGATGGGCGGCAAGGTATTGAGAAAATTGCAGCACTGCGCCCCGATCTGGTGATTACAGATCTGGAAATGCCGGTCATGAATGGCTTTGAGATGATGAAACAAATTCGCCAGTCAGACCAGCTTCATCATCAGAAAATCATTGTTTCTTCTGCATCTGTTGCGCAGCTCGACCAACAGACGGCAATTGATGCGGGAGGAGATGACTTTCTCTCTAAACCCGTTGATGCCAACCAAATGTTCCAAAAGCTAGAGACCCACTTAGCACTCCAATGGCACTATGAACAAGCAGAAATTGAGCATGAAGCGCTTGAAACAGGTGGCGACGCCCAACGTAGCTTGGGCGAGAGACAGATTGCCGTGCCACCCACTCAAGTTCTAGAATCCTTGCTCAAATTTGCTCAGCAAGCAAATTTGAAGCGCTTACGCGAACAGTTGAAACCTTTAGTCCAAAACAACCCTGATTACAGTCGCTTTGCGACCCCCATTCTTCAGCTTTGCAAACAGTTTAAGGCAGAAGAAGTAGAGGCCCTACTACAACACTATTTGACCGAAAATGACAGTAATGACTAATTCCAGCACCATTCTAGTTGTCGATGATACCCCTGCCAATCTTGAAGTAGTCTGTGACATTCTCAATGATGTGGGGTATGAGATTGCGACCGCAATTGATGGGGATCGCGCCCTAAAGCGCGTCCAAACCCATCCGCCGGATCTAATTTTATTAGACATCCAAATGCCGGGAGTCGATGGATTTGAAGTATGCAGACGGCTTAAAGCAGATGCAGAAACCGCTCAGATTCCCGTTATTTTTATGACAGCACTCGGCGATACAAATAGCAAAGTAAAAGGGTTTGACTTAGGAGCCATAGATTACATCACTAAACCGTTTCAAGAACGGGAACTGCTGGCAAGAATTAAAACCCATCTTCAGATATCGCAGTTGACAGAAGCGCTAGAGAAAACGGTCGAGGAACGCACGACAGCCCTCGCTGAGCTACAGCACACTCAGCTACAAATGATCCAAAGTGAGAAAATGTCGGCGCTAGGGCAAATGGTTGCAGGCATTGCCCATGAAATCAATAACCCGATCAACTTTATTCATGGCAATATCTGTCATTTCAACCGATATACTCAGGATCTACTTCACGTCGTTCAGGCGTATCAACAGCATTGCCCTGATCCACCTGAAGCCTTGCAAGATTTGATGGCAGAAATTGATCTGGAATTTTTAACTGACGATATTCAAAAGCTATTACACTCCACTAAAATCGGCACCAGCCGCATCACGGAGATTGTTCTATCGCTCCGAAATTTCTCTCGATTAGATGAATCCAACCTCAAATTAGTCAATCTGCACGAAGGGATTGATAGCACCCTTGTCATCTTAAATCATCGGCTAAAAGCGACTGCTGATCGCCCTGAGATTACAGTCATTCGTAACTATGGCGAACTTCCTCTAGTCAAATGTTATGCAGGGCAGCTAAATCAGGTTTTCATGAATCTACTGAGCAATGCGATTGACGCCCTAGAACAAAATCAAAAACCGCAGAGCACCATCCGAATTTGGACGGAATCCATCAGTAACCAAACAGTAGCTATTCATATTGCTGACAACGGCGGTGGGATGTCAGAAGCATTGCAATTGAGGATCTTCAATCCTTTTTTCACGACCAAACCCGTTGGCAAAGGGACAGGACTGGGCTTGTCTATCAGCTATCAAATTATTTGTGAACGGCATGGTGGCGAACTATTGTGTCATTCGACAGAAAAAGAAGGTACTGAGTTTGTGATTGAGCTGCCAATACAAGCGTGAACCAAAGTAGTCCCCGGAAAACTTCCTGGTACGAAACGGACTGGTCAAGTTAGGCTTCGGTTTCGTAGCAAAACGGAACCTTACGGTTTTGGCCTGTTGAGGTAGGGCCAATCTCCTGTCTCCGATAGATGAAGTGGCTCCGACAAAGCAAGGTTGGACGAATAGTGCAGCCTCTAGTTAAAATTTTTGGTCTTTCAGTGACTGTTGCCAGCCGATGGAAGGATAGGGGGTATTGGCCCTCATCCGTCTATCGGTTTTTATTGTTATGGTTGCAAAGTCCTAATTTATGCCGAAGGCATAAACCGTTACGACTCAATTCCTACCTCTAATTTTAAACAATGCTGAAAATGCTGTCAGCAGCAGTCATAAATTTTACGTTGTTTACTTTTCGAGATGGATTTGAGCCTGAAATCTAGAGCAATCCAGATAGAAGTTCGTCATTATACCCCTTGGTTTAGCAATCTCCACTTTCATATAGTTGGGGTAGCTTTCATCTGTGGGTCAATGTTTAGCGAACTGTTAAAGTTCTAACGCAGAGCTTCACATCACAAAACTGGTTGCATTTGTCGTATATCCCAGTTCAACAACAGATCACAATAATGAAGACACTCTTTAGGTATTCTGTATGGGATAGCCTACTCTTGGCAATCACAGTTTTTCAGCTTGGGCTGAACCTGTGGCTAGCCTATACTTGGGACTCTCGCCCTTGGTCTATCAATCTTCTTTTTTACCCCCTTTGCCTCTTCCTGTTTTGGTACAACGGATTAGTAGCAACTCACAATTTTGTTCATACCCCTTGGTTTAATTCTAGGGTTCTGAACAACTTATACGCTGCTATCAATTCAGCTAACCTGCTTTCGCCTATTACACATTATCGCAACATTCATTTCAACCACCATCAATATGGGGACGATCGGCAAGACGAGAATGGACAAACTCAAGATCATTCTTCTACGTTTGCCTACGGAAAAAATGGTCAGCGGGAAAATGTTATTTCCTATTGTGCTTTAGCCATTATTCGAGATAATTTACTCTCATCTTTCCAGCAATGCAAGAAATTGTCAGAAGCCTCGCAAATTGGCATTGAATCTGGCATGTGTCTCTTGGCGATCACGACTTATTTTCTGCTGTCGTGGAAGTTCTTAGTGTTTTTTGTAATACCCATTTTTTACTTCGGTTGGTGCTTAGTGTATCTAGCAAATTACTATGAGCACTTTGGAGCAGTGCCAGAAAATCGGTATGCTAATTCAACGAGTCACTATGGCTATTTATATAACGCTCTTTGCTGTAATGAAGGATATCATCAGGAGCATCATTTACGCCCTAACATCCACTGGCGGAAACGTCCTCAGGTCTATCAAGATTTCCGTGAAGCGCTGGATAGGGAAGATCGGGTTATTCTCCGGTATCCTCCTCCATTTGGTTTTATAGAGTCTATGTAAAATCTCTACGAAGAGGTTGCCATCGAATAGGGCGGTAGGTCATTCCGTATTTTTATAGATCTTAAATAGCTCTATAGATCATTGAAATGCAAGTAAGAGATTCAGTTGTTTATTTCGTTTATCCTTTTATGGCCTGGATCTATTTGATTATTGCAGGACTTTTGGAAGTTGCTTGGTCTGTTACTCTAAAGTGGAGTGATGGCTTCACTAACTTCATGCCTACTGCTGCTACAACAGTAGTGACAATAGCCAGTTTCTATTTCTTATCTCAGGCACTTAAAACTATTCCAGTCGGAACAACCTATGCGGTTTTATCAGGCATTGGAGCGTTAGGAACAGTCGCGGCTGGTATTTTCTTATTTGATGAGGTGTACAATCCTGTTCGATTTCTTTGTGTTGCCCTGATTGTTATGGGTGTGATTGGTTTGAAAACCTACTAAAAAAGTTGCTAACTTAAGGAGTATTTGACATGTTGCTGGTAAGAACACAGATTGGCTTGAGTGATGTTCATGGAATTGGTTTATTTGCAAATCAGTTTATTCCAAAAGGTACAATCACTTGGCAATATCATCCAGACTTTGACACTGCTTATAAAGAAGGTGATATGTCCATAATGTCTGATGCGGCAAAAGAACAGTTTCTAAAATATGCTTATTATGACAAGGACTTAGATCTGTATATTCTTTGCTCTGATGATCAGCGATTTATTAATCATGATTCAGAATATCCCAACATTATTTCTACGCCTAGACAAGATGTAGCAGCTCATGACATTCTTCCTAATCAAGAATTGCTTTGTAATTACAACTGCTACGATGATACCTACTTTATCCGAGTGGGGATGCCCCATCTAGCAAACTCGGTTGTCGATTTGAAGCAGTCTGCTGAAATCTACTCAGATCGCATATCGGAGGTTTTTGCATAACCCCTTATATGTTCAATAAAGGAGCGGCAGACTACATGCCCTTTGTTCATGGTGCTTTGATCATATCCGTTTTTGAGCGCGGTTCACCGCTTCTATTCCGGGAGCATTGCAGAAAAAGGCAGGGTGACAACAAGTTCTGAAACGCCCCGAGCGCTCCAAAAGGTCACCCGGTTTTTAACCACGTCGAAAAAGCCTACCTAATCTACACCGCCAGTCTTGCCTAGTTTTCCTCAAATCCTGTCGAACAACGCGCTACCTCAATCTGGCCTAACGCGAAGCGGCAGTCCACTGGCGTATGAGCAGCGGTCATCTCTCAGCGTCCCTAGCGCCTAGCTTTTGATAATCGGTAGCTTGCTGCTCCGTCCACCCCTCTTGGCATCCCGTTACTATGGCTATCGTCTTGGCCCAAAGCAGGCAACACTAGCGGCTCAGTGTCATTATGCTCTCTGCTGCTAGTGTTGCAACCGCCGCTCCAGAGCCGACTAGCGTTCAGTCACCTCCTGTCAAAACCCCGCAGACTATGGCGATAGAACCAAAACCCCAAGAACCAGCAGCGCCGCCGAGTGCCTACGAAGATGCGCTCTCAAAAGCGACAGCGGCCAGCGAATCGCTACCTACAGCAGAAACCTCAGCGGACTGGGCGAGTATCGCAGCTCAGTGGCAAAGCGCGATCGCCTCGCTGAACGATATTCCAACCAACAGTGACTACTCCGCTCAGGCGCAGGCAAAAGCTGAAGAGTACCAACGCAACTACGACTACGCTAACGAACAGGTCATAGCGATTGCTCAACGGGAAGCCGAAGCAGATGCAGTAACCGACGAAGAATTGGCCGCAGAACAGCTAGCTAACGAAACCGCCGCTAACTCATTGTAGCGCCGGTGCAGACCGACTCGACGGGTAGCTGCATCAGCGGCAGTTGCAAGGATCTGAGGGATCGCGGTGTGGGCAGTAATTTCGTCCCTGGCGATGCTAACTACAGTTCATCGAGAGATCGAGATAACGATGGCGTTGCCTGCGAATCATAGCGATCACATGGCTACACCCAATCCCAGGTTGTCTCCATCATTGCTATCATTTTGCCGCAAGGCGGAGATTATTGAGAGATAGCGCAGGCAGACATTTTCCAGCAGCAGATCGTCATGTTCTGGTGTTTCATTGGCGGCAAGCGCGTTCCTACGGAGCTTCCTTCGTGTTTTGCGACACCATTCCGGACTGGCCGCAAAACATAGTGGGCAATCTAATAGCATTGGCCTTTCTTTTGTTCAGAACATGCTTTTCAAGATGCTCTCTGCCGTAGCGGTTACCAGCGGTATCGGTTTACTCTCACTGGCATCGTCCATTATGCCTTCGGCGATCGCCCAAACAACAGACTATCGAGAAGTTATGGAAAACGATGACTTCTCGCTGTGGAATTCCGGCGAGTCTAGAGGCGTCGCGTTCAACGTATGGAGTCGCAAAGGCAAGGCAGGCGGCGGCTACTACTACTTTATGTGGAAAGCGCCGTACGCGAGTGTCGAAGACCGAGGCGATCCAGAAGTTGTCGTATTCTTCGATAGCAATATTACTCGCCTTGACTCTGAGTATCTCGTGGATTGCTACAACGACGGTAGCTACGGTCAGCTCTGCGAAGAACCTGAGAAGAAACCAGCCCACTACCGCTATGCAGGCCCCTGCATATTTTTCTGGCAGGTGGCCGCAGACGGCAGCATGTGTGGCGAGCGGTCGGCGATCGCTTGGCCTGGTCAGTTTGAGTAACCAGATGATTGACTATGCCAGCTTACTTTACTCAATGGGCTAGATGTTTGGACTGAGCAATCGCATAACCATACGCTAGATGCTCAGATCTGTTGTCCTTTCTTTTTTATCCGAATAATAGACAAATCGCTATGAGTTTCTACGTGCAGAGACTTATAGCGGTTTTCTATGTTTGCCTAGTTGCCACGCGTTGTAACTAGGCTTGAAGAGGCACAGCCTACAGAGATCGCGCAAAGGAAGGTTCTATGCAATTAGTGTACGGAGACTCCCTGCACTGGCGACGAGGAAAGACTGATTAGAAATGCATCAATTGTTCTTTTAGAAAGTCAATGAACACTTTTACGCGAAGAGAGTGTCTTCGATTGGGTAAGTAAAGTGCATAGATCCCGCTGTCCACCTCAGCTTGAGGCTGCACTTGAAAATCTGTCAGGACTGTTTGCAACCGTCCGCTGCGGATATCTTCACCCGTCAACCAAGTCGGCATGAGGATAATACCTGTTCCATCTATGCAAGCTTGCCGCAACAGCGCTGAATTATTGGCGCAGATAGCCCCCCGCACGCGCACATCATAAGTTTTCCCAGCCTGCTGAAACTGCCAGATGCTGTATCCAGCGGCATAAGCAAATAGCAAGCAGTTGTGCTGAGCTAAGTCATTAGGAAGCTTTGGTTTTCCATGTTGCTCGAAGTAATTTGGACTGCCGCAAACCAGACGAGTGTAGGAAGCGAGTTTACGTAGAACAAGGTTAGAACTGGAGCGTTCAAGATTGCCAACCCGAATGACTAGATCGAGTTCCTCTTCGACTAAATTAGACAAGCGATCGCTTAGCTGCAAGTCCAGTTGAATATCTGGGTAACGTGATAAGAATTCAGCTAGCAAAGGAGCGATATGAAGCTGCCCGAACACAACGGGCAGACCCACCCTAAGCAGGCCATGAGGGATGTCCGTCTGCTCGGTGATACAAAGCCTAGCCTCTTCGACATCTTGTAGAATCTTGACTGCTCTGTTGTAGTATTTCTGTCCTAACGGGGTTAGCGTAACGCTGCGAGTAGAGCGATAGAGTAGCTGAGTATTAAGCAGTTTTTCAAGACTGTTTATCTGTCGAGTGACAGAAGAGACTGCGAGGTTCATCTGTCTGGCCGCTTCTGAAAATCCACCGGCATCGACTGTTTTGACGAATGACCGCATGGCGGCGAGCTGATCCATTGGCTATCTCACGATCTTTGCGCTTTTTGCAAAGGTTATTAGCATAAACGCCATATTAACATTCCTGTTGAGAGCGCCTACAGTGAAGCAGTTGCCGCTCAGATGAGAAAATCAATCATGGCACTGACGATTCGCATTACCTCCAATTTCATTTGCCCCTGGTGCTTAGTCGCCGAATCCAGGCTGAATAAGGCGATTGAACAATTGGACGCTCCTATAGAAATAGAGCAAGTTTGGCAACCGTTTGAACTCAATCCAGATATGCCAGCAGCCGGGATGGATCGCAAACGCTACCGCAGCGACAAATTTGGTAGCTGGGCTTACTCTCAGCAGCTAGATGCGCAAACGGTGCAGGCCACTCAATCAGATGATGTCGAATTTCAATACGACAAAATTGAGGTGACACCGAATACTTTTAATGCGCATCGTTTGACCTGGTTGGCAGAGAGAAGCGGTTTGGCTACCGAGATGGCCACACGCATTTTGCGCGCCTATTTCAGCGAAGGTCAGAACATTAGCAGCACTGATACATTAGTTGCGCTAGCGGCTGAGGTTGGCCTAGAAGCTGAAGCCGTCAATGCCTTCTTATCATCGGATGAAGGGGCTAAGGAAGTGCGGGTGTTGGAACAGCAGGCGATCTCGCAAGGGATTCGCGGCGTGCCAAGTATGTACATTGGTGATGAAACCATTCGTGGCGCACAGTCTGTTGAAGCGATCGTTGCAGCCTTGAAAAAAGCTACTCGCGCTCTGGAGGTATCCAAAAAATAATCGCATCCGGATCGCTTCTATCCCCGACTAACTAGGAACCGTCATGGCTAACCCTTCTAGCTCAAGTCCCCAGCACAGTGTAAAGCTCTATGGCCAGCCTAATTTACCCTGGACATTGAATAGAGAGCCTTTCTATCTAGAGACAAGCGTTCCCGGTTCTTTTGCTGCGGGCGATGTTCGGCGCGGCTCTGTGAAGCGGGTAGCTTCTGCGGTGGGTGAAGGGGCGATGGTGATCGCGTTTGTGCATAAGTACTTAGGAGAGACTCAGTGAACTCAATAGATAAGCGGGCGATTGTGATCGGTGGTTCGTTAGCTGGATTATTCTCAGGGACGCTGCTGCGCTCTATCGGCTGGCAGGTAGATGTTTACGAACGGTCTGCTCGCGAGCTAGATAGTCGGGGCGGCGGTGTCGTTTTGCAAGCTGATGTCGTTGTTGCTTTCAAACGAGCGGGGATAGCTACAGACAAACTAGGCGTTGAGGCAACTGAGCGCTATTACTTACAAAAAGATGGCGGCATTGAAAAAATGTCGATGCGTCAGACGCTCACCTCTTGGAATATTCTTTATCGCTCAATGCGAAGGCACTTTCCAGACGAGCATTATCATCAAGGTAAGGTATTCGCTCGGGTGCAGCCAGAAGGCGACAAGGTAACGGCTATTTTTGCCGATGGCTCTCGTGAAACGGGAGATTTGCTAATTGGCGCTGACGGGCCAACTTCCACGGTTCGCCAGCAGCTTTTACCCACCTATGCGCCTCAGTACGCGGGTTATGTAGCCTATCGAGGCTTGGTCGATGAAGCTGACCTGGAGCCGGAAGCGGCCAAGATTTTCACCGAGCGGTTTGTGTTTTATGACTTTCCCAACTCTCATATCTTGGAATATGTCATTCCTGGTGAAAACGAGTCGCTTGTCCCTGGGAAACGTCGGTTCAACTGGGTTTGGTACGTCAACTACGACGAGGAGACAGAGTTACCTCATATACTCACTGACAAAAACGGTAAACGCAGAGATTATTCTATTCCGCCAAGCAAGATGGCTCCTACTGTTGAGCAGGAAATGCGCGGTTACGCGGATCGCGAACTTGTCGCTCCCTTCAAGACATTAGTGGCCGCGACTAAAGAGCCTTTTGTTCAGTCAATTTTGGACTTGAGCGTGCCACAGATGGCGTTCGACCGAATCGCGCTAGTAGGAGATGCGGCTTTTGTCCCTCGGCCTCATACGGCGGCGAGTACGGCTAAGGCAGCGGCGAATGCGATCTCGCTGGCAGAGGCACTCGTTGACCGTAGGCACAGCGTTCCCGAAGCTTTGCAGGAATGGGAAGCCGACCAGCTTTCGCTGGGAATGCACTTATGGAAACGCGGTCGCAGCTTGGGCGATAGTTCTCAGTTTTCCTATGGCAAAGGCCGAACAGAAGGATAAAAGATGAAATCAGCTATGAGTCTCAGCCGTTTTGAGGCATTTAGCGACGGTGTGTTTGCGATCGCCCATCAATCACCAGACGCGCTACCATTCACACAGTCAACGGCGAGCAACGATGCAACCGAACTACCAAGTCGAGCACTGGCACCGGCAAGACTGGCGCAAAGGCACCCGGCATATTCTTGGGAGCTGCGCCAGAACCTGTTTGGCCAGTGGGTCATCGAACGCCGCTGAGTCCGAATAACTGCTCTACAGGGGCAGAGTCTGGAGCCTGGCTGACTGACAAAAAAGTGTTGCTATCGGCTGTATCGCATTGACGATAGTAGATAGCGGTCTTTACAAAAGAGGAAAGAAGCACGAGTCTGGAATTAACCAAAAACAATTTCAGACTCATGAGTGCTCCAGAACAATTATACGACGGCTTAGATGCGTGGCTCACTCAAAGCTATAACTGGCG
>QBMC01000124.1 GCA_003242035.1 Nodosilinea foveolarum
AAATGACGCCTAGCTTGACAAGCTTAAAGCCTTCTGGAATCAGATGAAAGTGACAGTTATTGATGGGTCAGTCCCTAGTTATCTGCTACATCAAGCTTCTCCTCCTTCGAGCTATCGCTTATGGGTTTGCTTATGTTGGCAGAAAGCGCCTCTAGAAGGCCAGCAATACCGTCTGGGTTGGACAGGTTGAATGGGTAGAAATTCTCCGCATCCACATTATTGCTGTTGTTGCCGACGACTAAGGCTATGTCATGAACGCTTCCAGCCACGCGGTTTAACAACTTGGCTTTTTGCCTGGGGTAAGCTCTGATATTAACTGACAGATTTTCTCGACAGCCGCGTCTGCTTGCTCTGTTGAATGTTTGTCTTTCATGGGAATACCCTCAAATCGGGTGAATTTTGACACGCCTTCTAAAGATCTCATTAAGCAACGTTGGTAAGCGCAATTTGACCATTCGCCTTTTTCGATTCGGCTCTAATTCTAATTGCTAAACAGGCTAAAAAATCAGCAGCCGTCTCCCCGTCCATTGCATTTACAAAGGTCTGGATGGCAAGCGGATTGTGACTGAGATTTTCTTCTAAATTACGCGCAGCGAGAATCTGTGAAGTCCAATATGCGAGGGCTTCGTCGCTAAAAGCTGACAGCAATCGTTCCAGACTCTCTGTTGTGATGCCTGCAACATCGTTTCTGAAGTTTGAGATCGCGCCAGTCGAGACGCCAGATTCTTCAGACAGAGTTAAACCTTTTATTCCAAAATTTTCTAAAGTTGCTCGGAAGGAAGTAGAAAGGAGTTTCATAGATCCTTAATATCTTATATAAGTATTGGCTATCCATAGATTGCACAATACTGGATTCTACAACGGTAAGTTCTCAGCGGTAAATGATTAAAACTTACCCTACACACATGCATGGATGTCTGTCTTTACATAGAAAAAAACAATGCTTAACTATGCGATCTCACATATAGATTCATCAGCTAGTCAGTCAGTCAGTTAGCTAGACCTGTTGATTGGAGCGATCTCTAGGTCTTCCCTTCTCATGCTTTGACCACTATCTTAAAAGTAATCCACAACTGAGAACCTGTGATGAGCATCCCTGGCAAGCTAGAAGTAACGATCAAAATCAGCGAACTGCCAACTTCAGAGCTGATTGAGAATGGCTGGCACCACTTTACGATTGACTGCGAAGGCAGAACGGTTTCAGTGACAGTCAAGCCAAAGGTATGGAAAAAGCTGACCACCGCCGACGAACAGTATGAGAGCTGGGTTGCCGCCGTTACCGGACAGGTTGGCGAACTAACACCAGAAGGCTTTGTCTTAGAAAGCCCCAGCATCCAGGCGTTCGAGCGCAAGCCCAAAGCTGCAAAGACGGCAGAATAGCGGGCGATCGCTCTAGAGAATTTGATATGTGCTACGCAGGGTCGAGCGAGGCTCCACGAACCCAGCTAGCCGCTTCGCCGCTTCGCTCGAATAGCCTCTGCCGTCTTTGCTGAGCGCAATCGCCCTTAAGTCGCATGTACGACAGTCAGGCATTCTATCGGCAGAATGACGTATTCCCCTCCAGCACGGCAATTCAGCCGGTATACCAGTCGTCCAAGCGCATCCTTTGCCCTACTCCTAACTTTAGTTTTGATGCCATTTGTGAGACACCCAGGCAGTCTGACGATGACCTGCTGCCCTTTCTTCAGCTCTATCTGTTCAAAAGTGACAGATTTAGCTGGTTCAGGAGGGGGGGCAATCGCCCGTTCAAGAAGGGGGTGTAACCGACTCAAATCCTTATCTTGTAAAGCGGGGTCACACCTACCTGTTGCTAACTTGTGTGCCTCTTTTCCTAGCTCTAGAACTGCTTCAGACTTTTGAGGAATTGGCAGCTCTGAGGAAAAAGAACCTGTACGCTCTATAGGCTTTATAGAGGGGGTTAAATCGCCAGTTGCCTTAATGAGCTGGCAAACCAACTCCCAGTGCTTCCTAAACGTGTTGTAGTTAGGGGCAATGCCAAACAGCCGTCTGCATATCTCACACACCATTAGCCATAGTTTCTTACGCTCTAACCTTAGTCCTTCACCCAGTTTTCCAATGGCTACTACGATCCGCTGTTTGGCCTGCTCAGCAACCGTTTGATTGTGATCAGGTGAAATCTTAGCGATGTACTGCCATTTCTTTCGGAAGTGGGACTTGGCCCAGCGGTAGGCCCAGCCACGTCGCCGTAAATCGTTCTTTGACTCCTTACTGGCGAACTGCTCGAAGCCGGGGAGTTTAGGGGCGACTTCAAGAATCCACTCAGCTAAGTCCTCGACGGTCTTTTTCCCGGCATACTGATCGCCGTAGTTGACTAGCTGGCGCATAACGCTATTAGATTGTCCTAAGCCTGTCCAGGCAATCGGCGGCAGATGGGCGATCGCTGGCGCTCCGAGCTGAGCCGGTTTGACATCGACTTCGGTTCGCAGCTTCTCAGCTTGGTGGTTAGCGGCTGACTGCCACATTTGCGCAAATGCAGTCTTGCTGTTGCCGATGGGTGCAAAGTCTTTGTCCAAGATGAAGGAGCGAGACTGTAGTGGCAGGCGATGGCCATTGTGTTCGGCATCGTAGGCTTTCTTATTGGGAAATAATTCGCATTGGCCACCAGTCACGTCTACGCCAGCATTGGTTAAAGCTGCCTGGGCTGCGCAGGCGATCGCCCAGGAGCTAGCTGGTTCGGCTAAAGGAAAGTAGATGTGGAGTCCGCCGGAGTTGCTGGAGCGGATAAGGATGTATCGCGTTAGTCCCAACTTTTCGAGTGCAGCCAGGATAGGTCGCAAACTGCCATTCTCAGGATGGTAGCGACTGCCGATATCGACATCGACCATCAGGTAGTTGGTCAGCCTGCCGAAGCGTTTGCCGATGGTTTTGATTAGCCGATAGGCCGATTCGATGGCCTGGAGCGTTAGCGGCACCTGCTTACCGGATTTGCTCTTTACGGTTAGCCAGCCGTCGTCTGTTTTGTAGATTGGACTCCAGCTAGGTTGGTCTAGCCAGAGCTGGAAGAAGGCATGATTTAGATCACCTTCAAAGCCTATACATGAAGTGCTATGCCCTTGGTGGGCAGCGCGATCTCGCTCGTCAGAAAATTTATCAGAACTTTGTGGATCGCTGGAAGCCTTATCAGATCTATGTTCTGAGGAACGTAGATCGTTGCTATTGTGGGGCTGCTTACACAGCTCCCTAAAATCGGGTAACATGATAGGTGAGTGCCCCTGTAGGGGAACTGTAGTCCTGTCGCACTGGTAGAAAATTTAGTAGCCTTCGTTCCCGCCAAAGAATTTCAGCTATTACATTTTGAGCGCTTCAGGTTTTACAAGAAGGACGACGGTCTAGACCTTTGGGTTTAGACCGTTTTCTGATTTAAACGACTTTAACCTTGTAGGTTGGTCCGTCTCGTTCCTTTAAACTAATTGGCTTATTCATCAGCTTGTCTGCTCCAAATCATTGATACGTCTGTTCGTTGTAACTCGGGCCGAGAGTAGCGCTCGGTTCTGTTCGCCTAGTGCACGGATTTCTGCTAGCTGAGTATCGTAGTTAGCCTGCCATTCTTGTCAATCAAGGTAGAAACTGTGTTGGTTGGTCGGTCTACGTTAGTAGACACTTCAGCGATACTTACTCCCTGCGCCTGAATCGCTTTAGCGTTGCTCTCGCAAAGCGTTTTTAGTTCGTCATTTGTCATTATGCTGCTTTCACCGCGTTGAGCCTATTCGATAGCGACCGTTTATTGCTCGTGCCATCAGCTTGCCTTTCTAGCAACAGAACTATCTTGTTGTCCAGATATCTGTCCGATTACTTTCTTTTGTTCCAGATACAGCTCGACTATGATCGCTGCGACTGTTGCAATTGGTTGATTCCTAGACTCAGCCAGCTCAGTTAGATCATTATGAATAGGATCGGGCAGGCTCATATGTACTCGTTTAGTCATGACGTTACAGAACATCTACGCATCAAATGTGACATGTTTGGAGCTTCTAGGCAACTTTTAAAGTAGCCGTTCTACTTGAGTAGGTGATAGCAGCTTAGCTATCGGTTACTTTGAGCGCTTTTTTAAATATGTTGCGATTCATTTCGTTTAGATCCATGAGCCAAACTTTTCTGGCTGAATCTCTGTCTAAATCTTTCAGATCTTCCTTTTCGATTGCGAAGTCACACAAGGCATCGGCGATCGCACGAGCCGCTTCACTCGCTAACGTAGGCAATGTCGGCAAACCAGCAGCGCAAACCTTCTCGATACTAGAAAGGTAGCCGATAGCTTTGATGTAGTTATTTTCCAGATGACAGGCTGCTAGGACTTTACAAAGATCAAATTGTTTCGCTTCTATGGCAGCTTTTGCTTGTCCTTGCGCTTCGGTGCGTGGTTCGGGTAACCATTCAAGATAACGTTCGACTATCTCAGCGCCGCCCCATTCTGTAAGCGGATGCTGCTTCATTGAACTAGCCGTAACTTCAGAAGTTGCATTTACCATTTGTCTTCTCCGTTGAAAATGAATTGCTAAACGTTGGGACGTATCGTTCGCTGATCGTCTGCTGCAAACTGATAGAGATAACCTGCTCCATAGGTTTGAAAGTGCTGCTTAGCAATCCTGCTCATCAAGACAGCGCTAGGGCTTCCTCTGTCAGATGCGCTTACGACCCTTAAGTAGACGCTGTGAAGTTGGCTGAGTCTGATATTTGCGAAAGCACGTCGGTTGCTCATGTTTGGCTCTGGGTCGATGACTTCGGATAGTGGACTTTCAGGGAACGACGGAAATTTGTTGCCCTGATAATCAGGCAATGGTTTACGCCAGTCGCTGTAAAGATTAAAAAAGCTGGCAGAATTGGAATCTAAGCCTCGGGCTTTTGCATCTAAATCACAGCATTTAAGCAGATACTCTTTGTTTTTCGTGCAGAAGGCAGAAGCTATCTGGGTGAGTAGTAGCTTCTTATTCCATCCCAGATGAGAAACAGCCTTTAAGTAGTAGCCCTCCCATAGCTCTTGTTCTAGATGGATGTAGCTGAGCGGAAGATCAATATACACGGTATCTAACACGATCAATAATTCTGATAAGCCTATCATCCGTATGCATCCTTGACTCAATAGTGAAACAGTCAGTATTTGATGTTGATTAACACAATCTATGTTATACATATTTTTAGATGGACAGCAAGGGGAGTCGCATCCTCTATTCCGCCAATGTTGTCCAAATCATTTCGCGCCGATCAGACCCCTCAAAATAGGGTGAAACCGCTATGTTGCAAAGCCTCAACACTATTTCAGAGCCATCTGCTGCCTCTAGGGGCAGTGGCAAAGAACGGACAGCAGCGGTTGGACTAGCCGTTGGTAACCATGCCATCAAGCTCAGTACCGCTAGCCAGGATTACGTAATCCGTTCGCAAAGCCTTAACTACCATCCAGAGCTAGTTGCAGGCACTGATAACCTGCTTTTAGGAGAGGCGATCGCCACCGACATCTTCTCTGGCAAGCTCGCAGTTGGGGAAAACCTCGACACCCACAACGGCGTACAGACGTTGGGCCACGGGCTAAAGGGCGAGCTGTATGCCCGCTATGCCCTGTTAGCGATCGCCCATGCCGTCGAAAGCGGAGCCTTCATCAATCTTGCTGTGAGCCTGCCGACTAGCCAGATGTGTCCGCTAATCGAACCACTGAAGAACTCGCACGTTGTTCTGGTCAACGGCGAACGCAAGGAGTTCCTCATCAACAACATCACCTTCCTGCCCGAAGGTCTGGGCGCGGCAACTCGGATGCGCGAGCTGAAGATGCAGCGCAGCACTCAGCCAGTTCCTAGCTTCGCGGCTCTGGACTTCGGCGGCGGCAACTGCTCCGTTGTGGGCCTGGACTCAGACGGCAAAGTGGCAGGGTTCGCGCAGACGACGCCCGGAGTGATGGCTTTATACGCCAGCATCGCTGCCGCTGTCGCCGCAGAATCCGGCGGTATTGCTCCAACCGATGACGCCATTCGCTTAGGCGTAGAAGCCTGCACCTATCAGGTCGGTGGCTACGGAGAGAAAGACTTCAGAGCTATTTACGACGAGCTGCTGCCTCAGTGGATCAGCTCCCAGCTCAGCGAGATTCGCGCTAAAGCAGGCGACATCTTGGATAAGGCGGCGGTGAAAGTTGTTTGCGGTGGTGGCGCGAAGCTGCCGGGGCTGATGGCTCATCTGCCTAGCGACTATGCCCAGGCGAGCGAGCCGCAGCAGCTAGAGAGCCAGGGCTTGTTAGAGTTCGCACGGAGGATCACATAAATGCCGAATAGCTCAGAACGCCGGGTGACAGTCCACAACACTATCTATCCGAAGCTGAAAGAATGGGCAAAGCGGGATGGGGTAACGGTTGCTGACGTTGCTAACGCTATTCTCTTGCAGACTATTCAGCCTTATGGGACGGCCTCTCGGCAGGCGATCGCTCCCGCCGCTGCACCGATTCAACAAAATAACTTTCCAGACCCCTACCAGACAGCAACTGTCAGCGATTGGTAAACGAACAACTGAATAACCCAAAGACCAGAGGGCCAGGGCTGCTCACTTCTGTGCTTAAGTTCTCCCCCGTATGGATCAAGACCAATCTACCTGCACATGGCTGATGGTCGCTGCTGGAAAACCCAGCAGTAGCATGATAATCCTAGCGACAACAACATCAATCCCAAAGCTATCTCCACCTCTACCAAAAATTCCTGAATCGTCTCTCATAACAACAACTAGAGGCTGACCTAATGCCCCTCAACGCCAAGCAGCTAGAGCTGCCTTACTTCATTCCAACCAGCGAGAATGTGTCACAGATTCTGACTGAGCTGCGCACATCTGAAGCCTCAAACAATCAGCCAGTTCAAGATAAAGACTTTTACCTATTTCGCGACCGCACCGCCCGATTGCCCTGGCGCTGGAAGGGGGCAAGGCAGCACGTTGGCAAACGCTCAGCGAAGACCTTTTCTACCCAAGAGAAGGCAATCGCCGACGCCGAGAAGCAGTTAGGTCCATGAGTGAATACAACAGCCCAGCGCTAGCGCGATTTGAGCGCCTGCTAGCAGACCAAAGACAATTCACTGATTTCCTGGAAAAGGTCAACGCATCTATAGAAGAGACAACAGGAGAATTTGCAATGAACAACGCCTATCCGACAACAGCCGAAATTGATGCCAATTTGCCAGAGCTGCCGCTGGTTGACCAAGATTTCATCCTGGTTCGACGCGGCAACGGAATGATTACCTGGGAAGGCGCAGGCCGCTTTAAGGCATACGAATCAGATCAAGGATTTAGCACTAAGAGCGCCGCAATCGCCGATGCTAGCAACGAGTTGAGCAACCTCGATGCTGGCGAAAACACCCAGCGCCCAGTCCTCAGAGCTTCTGAAGTGACTGAGGACGTACACTTTGCAGTGAATTTGTTGAACAACCAGTACCACTGGGAATTCATTGGCCCATTTGAAGCCGATGGCCTCTGTTCTGAAGACAGCTTCGAGCGGAAGGCATCCTGTGTCCGAGAAGCGAAGGAAACGCTTGCCCTGGTCAGCCAGCTAGGTGTAGATGCTGCTTTGGCGCAGATTGACTTACTCGCCCTGCTGATGAGTCGCCTGTATCCATCGGATCGGCAGGCGATCGCCGATGCGGTGTCTGTCCTGCCGTTTGATCGACAGTGGCAGTCAGCCTACGAGATGGCGTCAAACATCTACCCGATGCCGGAGCAGTACTGGCCAGACAACGACTAACTCAGCCTTGCTTAAATCATTACAGGCTCCGACTATGACTACCGATCTCAAATCCGCGCCACCGACTGACAACCCACTAGGCATTCAGTACGAGCGCCCGCATCAAAAAATTGTTCGAGTTTCGAAGATTCAACAGTTTTACAAGCAGTCACCGAAGCTGGCGGTCGCCCTAGCGCTCATTCTGACAACTTCCATTGGCGTATCGGCGTTCAGGCTGCTGGCTTCGCCACAGACGGTAACTGTTGCCAAACAGGAGTCCCTGCCCATCGACACAGACTCAATTCTCAGTGGTTCCGAAAGCAGCTTGGACGCGCTTAAAAGCCAGTCTGTTGCTCAGCTTGAAACCTATCGCGAGCAGTTGTTATCGACCAAAGCAGAACGGTTTCTGATGGAGGCGCGAAAGCAAATCGACGACAAGCAGAGTAATTGTTTTATGCAGCAGATTACCTGCCCGCTGAACCAGTTTCAGGCCGAGGCGATCGCTCAGTTAGAAACCGCCCGCGCCGCCGGGGACTATGACGGACTGCTGCGAGCCGCTGATAGAGCGCTAATCGTGGAATATGCCCGCGCAAACCACACCGACAGCAGCGAGCCGGAACATGCGCTCACTCAGGTGGCGATTGACAACCTAGTTCGTGGCTACCAGACCAACGCAGCGGCGACAGCAGAAGCCAAAGCCGCAGAGCTAACGGAGTAAGCGAGGCCCGCGCCATGTTTCAGACTAAGGCAACTATTACCGGCGTTATTGGGGCGATCGCCCTGGTCGTTGCGCTGTTCTCTCCGACTAAAGAGATTACCAATGCTGATTCGCTGGTCGGTTTTGCTAGTGGTCAGAACGTGCAGACGCAAACTGTGCAGACGAATAAGGGTGCGATCTCCCTGTTGTTCCTAGCTGCAATTGGGTCTGCTATTTGGACAGTAACGGGCAACGACGAAGCCGAAGCCGCCGCGCCGGTTGTTCAATATCAACAAACTACTCAACCGGTGCCAGAGGCTGAACCTGCCGAGCCGGTAATACCTGTACAGGCACCTATCGCGGGCGATACCCTGGCTGATTTTTGGGAGCAGGATGTTGAATTTGCGGTACTGGCTCAACAGTTTGATATTGCTACGAGATCGCGGCTGCTGAAGGCGGCTCTGGTTGTCCACGAGGGCGGTTGGATTCTACGTTTGCTGCACTGGCCAGTTCTACTGGTGATTGGTCGCCCTGGCAGCGCTAAATCATCGTTTGCTGCGTCGCTGGGCATCACCCGCGAAGTGCTGAATTCCGCCATTCAAAAAACGGTAGTGACCGACCCTAACGCCCATCTGAAGCTAAAGGATGGTGTTTGGCAGGCTCACTGGCAGCTCGAAGGAAGCCGCGATAACTGGAAAGAGATCGGAGATGCGATCTCTGGCATGTACACCCGCTTTGCCGATTCGCAAGGCGCGAACCATGTCAGCTCGATTTACGACGAAGTAACTACCTATAAAGGCAACGTTGATGATAAAAAGCTAGGCGGCTTTCTTTCGCAGGTCACCAGCAAAGCCCGTGCCTGCGCTGAATACATCACCATCGTCGCTCACAACGACACGCTCAAAGCGCTAGGCGGTGAGGCCGGAGAAGCCAAACTGAAAGACGACATGGCTCAGCTCAATCTAGGCTCGAAGGCCACTACCACCGGGCTGATGGTGCCAACGGGGACAGGGGCTATCGAAGGGCTAGACGTTGACGAGAAGAATCATCCTCTCAGCGAGCCTGTCACCCTGCCGCGCTGGTTCGATCCCGAGATTTTGCGCGAGCTATTTCCTGAGCTTTACAGCGGTTTTGCAACTGGTAACGAGCCGGTAACGGAGTCGGTAACGGAGTCGGTAACGGGCGGTTACACATTAGCTCCTGTTACCGAAGTGGAACCCCCTTGTAACCATCCTGGAACCGATGAAGGTAACGCTGTTACCGCTTGTGCTGCAAGGGTTTCAGCCGCAGTGCATCTATCCTCACGGATCTATAACGATCTAGGGTTTTTGGTCGAAGTTTCTACGATTCTGGCTGCTGCCGACGCCCTCAGCGAAGGCAGATCAGATTCGAACATCATTAAAGACATTTTGGGCTGCAAGGGCCGCAACTTTAATGACGGGAAAGCAGCCCTCGAACTCATCAAGCAAACATTCACCACTACAGAGGACTAAACAAAATGGTAAGACGCAAATCTCAAACCCAAGACGCCGATGTTGTAGACGGCGAGATTCTTAGCAGTACCTCGCTAGCCACACAGCCGGTTCAGCAGATCGTAGCCCGTCCCGCTCGGGGGCCGCGCTCATCTATCGGCGACGGTGGCTACTTTGACGCCAGTGGTAACCGCAACCCGGTTTTCAACATCACGCCCCGAGCGGATGACTGGTCTGTGTTCATGGTGTGGCGCGTTTATCTGTCTGCACTGAGACACCATGCCTTGAAAACGATGGTGGGTACGGTCGCCATTCTCTATGGCATGACCTTTCTCGGTAGCTTCGGCCTTAACTTTCTGCGCGGCGATGTGCGCCGATGCACTGGCGATATGTGGAACCCAGCCATCTTCGGTTGCAACATAGCCGCGCTGCTAGCACCGACCTCGCAAAGTTTGGCAGGCGATGCCCACGATTTAATGTTGGGCGAGGACTCAGTTAAGCAGGCACCCATCAAATCAGAGCCGGTGATTCGAGCCGTCCGCGTTGACGGGGCGGAGCTGTGAAGATCGAATGGGAGGGTAGACATGGAGCAACGCCCTCAGGATGGGGCGTTTTATTGGTAGTAGGTGGATGGGGAGAGCCGGTCTATCGAATCAATTTCTATCAACCAGGAAGCAAGTCTCACATTCCTGACCGTGCCTTCGATGTTGAGGTGGGTGACATCGAAGCCTTGCAAGCCGACGCAGAGACTTTAGCTGAGGGGATGGGGATCTGATGAGAAAGGCCAAAAGTAGACTAACGGCAATCGCCCTGCCGCTGATGGCTGCTCTCGTTTTGGCCGCTGACTTAGCTCAGCCAGGATGGGGTAGATTCCCAAACCCGTTGTTCTATAGCAAGGCAGTGGTCAACGGCACGATTGATAAATTCTCCAACGCTGATGTAGTGAACCCAGATGATGCCCGCTTAAAAGGCTGTGAGGGGGAAGCCAATACAGCCACCATCACCGACGCGCAAGCCGCGATCCGAAAAACCTTAGCGGGTAAAACCTCATCGTTCGCAGTGCAGTCCCTTGGCTCGCCTGCCTGTCAGCTCGCGAACGGTAGCTATAGATGGTTACTCGAATCAGGACTCTCATTAGACGCATCAGTAAACCCAGATGGAACGATTAACGATGCTGCACTTAGCCGCTAAACAACTACTGACGGGCGACCGCACTCAGACCCAGATTTCCGCTGACGCGATTGCTCCTGCCTTTGACGAACTCTCCCCCGACCTTCGCTACAAGCTGCTCCAGCGCCGCGCCGTTAAGGGATGGCTGTTTAATAGCGTTTTGTATCTGGCTACTGCTGTACTGCTCGCGCCGGTAGCAGTCCCTCAGTTAAATGCCGCCGCCGATGGGACGATCTCCCAGGTGCGAGGGCTGAAGCAAAAGGCCGACACCGTTGCTGAATTCATCAGTCCAGATTTTGCCGCACCGGTACAGAAAGGCGAAAATATTGCAGGCCATACCGTCACCTCTGGCTATGGATTCCGCGACACTGCGAACTTACCCGAAGGGGCGAGCGCTGACCATAAGGGCGTTGATCTGGCGACCGAGATAGGGACGCCGATTAAGGCGATTGGGGCGAAAGGTTCTAAGACTAAGGTGCGCTGCTGGACTGATTCAAAGGGCGGTGGCAATGTTGCAGAGATGGAGCCGCAGTCTTTTCCCAATCTGAAGTTTCAAGCCCTGCATTTAAGCGAGTGTAAAACAGGCATCTATAACGCTGGTGAGACGATTGTACTCTCAGGCGATACCGGCATCGGTGCCCCTCACCTCGACTGGCGACAGCGCGATAAGACGACCGGCAAACATCAGCATCCACAAAAAAGTTATCTACTTTGGGCGCTCACTGGCCGCGAACCTAATGCCAATTTCACCCGCATTGATATTTTGCGCAACGCCATCATCACCCAGGAATCAGCCGGTGATGCTGCGATTGTGAATCGGGATAGCTCAGCTTTGGGGCTGGCTCAAATCCTCCCTGAGAATTTAGCCGGTGCGGGAAAAGGATGGGATTTTGAAGCGCTAGGCAAAGATCTCACCCCCGATGAGTTTCTAGCTGACCCAGATGCACAGACCAAAATCATCAATCACCAGCTCAGCAACATTTACGAGACGCAACTGAAAGACGGTCATAGTGCCGATGAAGCGACGCGCCGCACTGCCGCCGTCTGGTACTCAGGAAATGCAGATCTTGCCAACGATACGAAGCCGCAGCACTGGAACGGCGATCCAGCCAAAGACTACCCAAGCATTAAGGACTACTCAGATCAGGTATTAAACCGGGTTCACGAACTTAGAAAGACTCAGATCAATGATTGAAACGGCGATCTCACCATCAGAAAAGGAGACAGAAAAATAATGCCACTAACCATCGATGAACTAGCCGCCGAGTTAGCCGCAATGCAGCAGGTGTATAGCGATGCTGCCGAAGGTGAAATAGGCTTTGCTGAAGCGCTAGACATCATGCTTTGGCACATTGAGAAATTACAAAAGAGGATCGGCCAATGATTCGCCAGATGATAACCAAACTGCCACCGCTTGCCCGCTACCCAGTCGCCCGACTAATTCACTGCATTTCCATAGCCACGTTGCAAAAACCGTCCGCTCACTTCCTCGCCGCTGCCGTTTTTGTCCCGCTGACTGCCGCCGTTGCAATGTGGGTGTTCTCTTCTCTCGTTCGGCTGCTGCCCTATCTACTAATTCTGAGTTCGGCTTTCTATGTGGCGCTGGCCGCGATCTCATTCATCAGGCAATCCCGTAAAGGCCGCTAGAGATCTACGCAAGAAAGCCATAGAACTAGGGTGGCACGGTTTCCAAGTCGTCAATTTAAGAAGGGAAATGTCGGTGTTAAAGAAAAATAATAATTGGAGTAATCACAAAAGGAAATGACAACAGAAATTAGCAACCTTCAAAAAATAGAAGAGCTTCCGTCTGATGCGGTTGTGATGCGCCCGGTCGATATTGAAGACGATGAATTTGTCTACTACACCGGCATCGAATACAAGACTCTATCCGACCTACAGCAAGTGCTGAGGCACCTTGAACTAGCTGATTGTTTGTCAGGAGAGCAGGTGATAGATATCCTGACGGCTGACGGCTCTATCTTATGTGATTTCCCTTTCGGAGATCGCGGCCTGTCTATGCTGAGCGGGTCTCTCTTGCCGCAACATATCAGAATTGTCCGAGACATTGGAAGGCTGAGGCCGCTAAAAGCCTACGACCAGCCATGAACTACTACAACGAAATTGATCCGTTCGCCGCCCAGTGGCTCAGAGAACTCATTAAAGCTGGACTTATTCCGGCTGGTGATGTCGATGAAAGGAGTATCGAAGATGTTTTACCAGCCAACCTTGAGCCTTACCGCCAGTGCCATTTCTTCGCAGGTATTGGCGGATGGCCCCTTGCTCTCCAGCTCGCCGGTTGGCCAAAAGATTGGCCAGTCTGGACAGGGAGCGTCCCATGCAAACCTTTCAGCACGGCAGGCAAGAGAGCAGGGTTTGCTGACGAGCGGCATCTGTGGCCAGCGTTCTTTTGGCTCATCCAGCAGTGTCGCCCTCCAGTCATCTTTGGCGAGCAGGTTAGTTCAAAAGCTGCCCTCGAATGGTGGGATCTCGTGGCATCTGACTTGGAAGACGCGAACCACGCCACGGCTGCGGCAGATTTGCCAGCTTCAAGCGTCGGGACTCCGCACCGGCGAGACCGATTGTTCTGGGTGGGGCACGCCAACGGTGCAGGACGGCAACGGCAGAGATCGACACAATCAGCGAGACGGCAGCGTCCGTCTGTCGGGAGCACGTCATTCTCTGACGGAAGAAATAACGTCAAGTTGTTTATTGAGGT
>QBMC01000125.1 GCA_003242035.1 Nodosilinea foveolarum
GTAAGAGGCAATTATGAATTAGACCGTCTTATAATTAATTACTCTTAGCTACTTAATTATCAAAAGATTTCAAATGGACTCTATAACGTGCAACCAAGCCATGTGTAGTATGCCCCTGCGGTCGGTGTATAAAAAGCCTATCTGGAAATAGAAGCCTACCTAAACGATAACGACTAGTTTCTATTCCAGATAACTCTCTTTACAATCCTTCTAACGACGAACCGCACGAATAAACACTTTCTCTAGCTCTATCCACACAAACAGCAAACTACTGAAGCCTACGCACACCGCTAGCTCACGAAAAGAGAGAAAATGAGTGCCAAAAAATCCTCTCAGCGGCGGTAGATAAATTAGCAGCAACTGTAAGATTGTAGTAACCACTACCGCTAGCAGCACGTACGGGTTGGAAAATTGTGACATTTGGATCGCCAGCCGACTGTTAGACCGAACGGCGATCGCATGACCCATCTGCGATAAACACAGCATCGTAAACACCATCGTCTTCCATCGATCCGGGTCGCCAAAGTCACTCCCCGCCCCCTCATGCGTATAGTGATAGGCCCACAGCATTAGCGACACCGCCAAAATCGCAAACACAATTCCCACTCGCACCATATACCAGCCCAACCCACGGGCAAAAATACTCTCCTGCGGGCTGTGCGGTGGCCGGTCCATCATGTTTGGCTCCGGCGGCTCCATCGCCAACGCCAGCGCCGGAAACCCATCTGTCACCAAATTCATCCACAAAATTTGTAGCGGCGTCAGCGGCACCGCCACAATCGGCAGCAGCAGCGGCGACAACGCAATCGTAATTACCTCACCAATATTCGACCCCAAAATATACTTCACAAACCGGCGAATATTGCTATACACCACCCGCCCCTCTTCCGCCGCCGCCACAATCGAAGCAAAGTTATCGTCTAGCAGCACCATATCGCTCGCCCCCTTGCTTACGTCGGTGCCCGTAATCCCCATGGCAATGCCAATGTCCGCCTGCTTCAGCGCGGGCGCATCATTCACCCCATCGCCCGTCATCGCCACTACCTGATTCTGCGCCTGCAACGCCTGCACAATTCGCAGCTTATGCTCTGGCGAAACCCTGGCATACACGCTCGTCGAACCCACCACCGACTCTAGCTCTGCCTGACTCATCGCCTCAATTTCCTGACCCGAAAACGCCTTCGCCTCCTCGCCTACTATCCCCAACTCTACGGCCAGCGATCGCGCCGTCAAAGGATGATCGCCCGTAATCATCACTGGCCGAATCCCCGCCCGCCGACATCGCCGAACCGCCTCAGCCACCTCAGGCCGAGCCGCGTCCATCATTGCCACCAAACCCAACCAAATCAGCCCACTCTCCGCTTCTTCCTCGCTCATTCCTCCCAAAGACTGTTCCTCCGAAGACGACCCACCCGAGGGCTGAGCGTAGCCGAAGCCCGTCAGCATCTTATAAGCAAACCCCAAAACCCGCTTCCCATCAGCCGCCAGCGCCTCAGTCTGCTGCAAAATCTCCTGACGATCTTCATCTGTCAGCTTGCGGCCTTCTTCCCCAATGCGATCGCACTTTTCCAACAACAGCTCCGCCGACCCCTTTGCAAAAATAGCGGCCTCTGCCTCCAGTCTCAAACAATTCTCCTTCGGCACCTTCACCACCACGCTCATTCGCTTCCGCTCGGAAGAAAACGGAAACTCATTCAACCGCTCAAACTCATACTCCAGCGTCTTCTTCTCTAGCCCCGCCTTTGCTGCCAGCGTCACCAACGCCCCTTCGGTCGGATCGCCTACAATCGCCCAGTCTTTACCCTCTAGGCCATCCTCCTGCTGCAATCCCGCGTCGTTACACAGCGCACAGTTCAACAACAACAGCGCCAAGGTCGATTGTTCTAAAGGATTGATCGCTTGATCTTTTAATCGAAATTCTCCCTCTGGCGCATACCCCGTTCCGCTCACCGCAAAATCCCGCTCAGACGGCAATCCCGCTACATGCACCGACTGCGCCACCATTTTGTTTTGCGTCAGCGTCCCGGTCTTATCCGAGCAAATGGTTGTCACTGATCCCAACGTCTCTACCGCTGGCAGTCTGCGTACCAGCGCGCTCCGCTTCACCATCCGCTGTGTCCCAATCGCCAGCGTTACCGTAATTACTGCTGGCAATCCCTCCGGCACCACCGCCACCGCCATACTCAGCGAAACCGTTAGCAGTTCCTCAAAAGCGCCCCAGCCCATCGCCACCGTACCGCCAATTACCACCAGCGCCACCAGGCTCAGCGAGCCAATTACCAGCACATTTCCCAACTGCTTCAGCCGCTGCTGCAAAGGCGTTGTCAGCACTGACACCGACTGAATCATCTGGGCAATCTTGCCTAGCTCAGTCTCCATTGCGGTGCGCGTTACCAGCATTTTGCCGCGCCCGTGCACTACTTCAGTCCCCTGAAAAACCAGATTCTTCCGCTCAGCTAGCGCCACGTCTTCAGCCAGCGTTTCCTCTGCTCGCTTATCCACCGCTGTCGCCTCACCAGTCAACGCCGACTCGCGTACCTGCAAAGTCGCCGCCTCCAGCAGGCGACCATCTGCCGCTACCTGGTCGCCCGCCTCTAGCAGCACCACATCCCCTGGCACTAGCTCTTTCGCCGAAATCTGCTGCCGCTTGCCGTCTCGTAGCGCTTCTACCGTCGGTGAAGACATGCTTTTCAGCGCCGCCAGTGCGTCCTCTGCTCGACTTTCTTGAAGATAGCCCAGCACCGCATTTAGAAGAACAATGGCTGAGATGGCGATCGCATCTTTCGGAAACTTCCCAGCGCGAATATCCAGCACCGCCGCCACAATCGCCACGCCAATCAGCATCAGCAGCATCACATCCGCAAACTGATCGAGCAAAATCTTTAGCCGACTGCGCCCGCCGGTTTCCTTCAGCTCGTTTAGCCCATACTCAGCCTGCCGCCGCTCAGATTCTTCAGCCGTTAAACCCGCTTCTGCATTACTCTTTAACGCCGTCAGCGCCTGATCAATTTCGAACGTTTGCCACTGCTGAGCCGACTGCTCAGTTGAGGACTGAGTTAAGGACTGAACCGTAGTCATAGTAGAGCCTTCTAGGAATGTGCGGACATCACAGTTTATAGCTCAAAGGGCGCGGTCTCAATCCTTATTCCTTACTAAAGGCGCAAAAGGAAACTCAATTGGAAAGCAAGGATCGAACAGCTTTGTTAGGACTTTCACGCTCATTTTAGGGTTGTTGTCTGCGATCGCCCAGACTCATCTCAAACTAATTGCGAACATGAAGATAAATATAGCCATTTGCATTGCGCTCTATCGCCCCTGAAAAGCCGTCGCGATCAAAGTCAAAGCGATCGCGCGCCCCAGTCCTCACCGCCTCTAACCCGTTCTCAATTTTGCGGGTAGAGCGACCGTCTAACATGCCGAGCAGAGTTGTTCTCATTACCAGCCGATCGGTCGAAGGTGAAAACACTGCCTCCGACTGCCGCACGTTTAGATCTCCCGATCCATAGGTGTAGGCTAATTCTACCCGATTGGGCACCAGGCTATAAATGGCCGTATCGTATCCATTGGCAGACTCTGTGCGATTGGGCGATCCTAATTGTTCTCGCACCTGATCTTCAGAATACCCAGGCGGAATACCCGGTACGGTAGGGATAGAACCGCTGCTTCCAGGCTGGTCGTAGGCTGGATTGCCAACGGTTCCCAACGCCATTGGAACAGATCCGTCTGAGGGCAGGCCAGCACCTTCTGGCAGGGGGATGTAGTCGGTCTCATTAGAACCACCCGCCTCTTCTGTCCCTGTTTCAGCGGCGGAGTCTTCAGGCTGTTCTTCTTCCTTTTTCGGCAGCTTAACTTCTGGCAGCTTAACTTCTGGCAGATTGATCTCTGGCAAATTGATCTCTGGTAGCACACCTCCATTCGGCAGCGCGATTTCTGGTTGCTGAGCCAGCCCATTGCTGGCTTGCTGATACAGCCAGTAGCCACCGCCGCCAAATGCACCCGCGATCGCAATCCCTAAAATCATCAAAGTAGACGCACAGCCACAGCCTTTCCCTTTCGGCGCGGCCACAGGTGCGTAAGTCTGGTTGTTTCTGGCAACGCCATAACCCGTCGGCGTCGGCGCTGCAACCGTTCGATTTCCCGTAGCGCCCTGGCCCCAACCCTGACCCGTTGGCTGATACGCAGGCGAAACTACCTGAGTAGGCATCGCAGTAGTTGTAGAAGATTGTCTAGTATCCGGTTTTCTAGTTTCAGGAAGTCTCGTGTTGGGTCTTCCAGTTTGCGTTCTTCCTGACAGCTCAGACAGCCACGGCCCTACAGACTGAGGCCGATCTTTTAGCTCTACTTCCATGCCGTGAGCGATCGCCTCCACCACCGCAATACTCACATCGGGCCGAAGCTGACGAATCGGGGTTAAAGGGGTGCGATCGCGCAATACCGCCGCCACCGGCACTTCAGCCGTCAGCAAGGTATACAGCGTTGCCGCCAGTCCATACACATCCGTTGCCGCCGACCGATGCGCCCTCGGCAAATACTGTTCAATTGGCGCATACCCTTCAGACACAATGCTTGTATGCGTCTGTGCCGGATTCTTCGTCAGCTCCCGCGCAATCCCAAAGTCAATCAGCACCGCCTCCCCAGTGAGCTGATGGATCATAATATTCTGCGGCTTCACGTCCCGGTGCAGCAGTCCCTTTGCATGTACCGCCTGCAACGCCCCGCCAATCTGCCCTGCGTAGGTTACTGCCTCTCTTTCGCTCAGCGGATTATCGGGGATGACGATGTCCGAGAGCGATCGCCCCGGAATATAATCCATCACCATATAGGGCAACCCATCTTCCACAAAAAAGTCGCTGACCCTTACCACGTTTGGATGGCTACACAGCGCCAGTCGCCTCGCCTCGTCCTGAAACTGCTGCTGCAAGTCGCTAATATTTGGCGCATCCCAGTAAGACTCGTTTAGCGTCTTAATCACGATCACCTGGTCTAAATAAGCCTGGTGCGCTCGAAACGTCAGGCCAAAGCCCCCGCGTCCCAACACCTCATCTAGCTTGTACTTCCCCCCTTGCAAGGGTTTTCCAATTAAACTGCTCATAGACCTACTCGCGACCGTTCAAACTGTCGCCCTTATTGTGTCTTGTCCCTGGCACATCGACAACACCGCCTGTTCCGGTTTACCAACCCCCTACCCGTAACGATTATGCAAACTATCGACCAGCCCCGCGCCGCCCTTCGCCAAACTTGGGATAATACCGCCTTCTTTTCGGGGACGGGCGATCGCAAAATCATCCAAACCATCGACAGCCTCAAAGCCGACATCATAGAAATCGGCACCGCCTGCAAACCGTTTACTGCGCTCATCGCCACAGCCGAAACCATCGATCCCGCCAACAGCAACTCCCTTATAGATCAAATCCGCTCAATCCACCAGAAGCGCAGAGCCGTCCTGAAGCAGTTAGGCAACGTCTCCACCTATATTTCTTCTGCGCTGAGCACCGACACCCAGGACACAGATGCTAAAACTTGGATGCCCATCCTCCAAAAGCTCAGCGCCGATCTCACAGAGTTAATGACGCCTTTTAACGTCTTTCTCATGCGCACTAGCGAAGCCTTCATCAACCAACTGGTTCAAGATCCTGAGCTAGCAGAAATAGACTTCCTCATCCGTCACGCTCGCAAACATAAAGATCAGCTCCTCAGCGTCGAAGAAGAACAGCTTGTCACCGCACTAGCGACTAATGGACTCCACACTTGGGGCAACCTCTACACCGAACTAGCCGGTACGCTAAAGTGCGAGATTAATGGCGAATCTATGGGGCTGGCAAAAGCCGCCAATCTTCTCAGCCATGCAGACGCTTCTATTCGTCAAGCCGCCTGGGAGGGCATTCGCGATGCCTGGAGCGACTACCAATCTCCCGTTGCAGCGGGACTGAGCGCTATCAACGGCTGGCGACTAGAAGAGACCAAAAAGAGATCTGGCCAGAGAGAACTTCACTATCTAGACAAAAGCTGTCATCAAAGCCGCATATCTAGAGAGACTTTAGACGCCCTGATAGATACCACCTACCAGCATAAAGAGATTGGTCACCGAGCGTTGAATGCGATGGCTAAGGTGTTAGGCCAAAAGCAGATGAATCCCTGGGATGTGATGGCACCGCCCCCGGCTGCGGGTAAAGCTGAAGAGATTTCTTTTGACGAGGCGATCGCCCTGATCGCCAAAGCCTTCAACCACCTCACCCCCAAAATGGGAGACTTTGCTATCATGATGGCCGAAAAAGGCTGGATAGACGGCAAGCCCACCCCCAACCGCTCTACTGGCGCATACTGCACCAAATTTTCCGACCCCAAAGAACCGCGCATCTTTCTCACCTACGAAGGCACTATGACCAACGTGCTTACTCTCGCGCACGAACTTGGCCACGCTTGGCACAACTGGGTTATGAGAGATCTCTCCTCTATGCAAAGCCGCTATCCTATGACCCTGGCCGAAACCGCCAGCATCTTTGCCGAAACCCTGGTTCGCGATGCCCTCACCCAACAGGCAACCACCCCACAACAACAGCTAGAAATTGCTTGGCAAGACGCCCAAGAAGCCGCCATTATGCTGCTAAACATTCCTGCCCGCTTTGAGTTTGAGAAGCGTTTAGTCGAAGCTCGCAAAGTCGGCGCACTCCGACCCGCGCAGCTTTGCACCCTAATGAATGAAAGCTGGGAAAAGTGGTTTGAAAACAGCCTTAGTGGGTACGACGATCTCTTTTGGGCTAGCAAGCTTCACTTCTCGATCTCTTCTTTAGGTTTTTACAACTATCCCTATCTCTTTGGCTATCTCTTTAGCTTGGGTATCTACGCTCAGCAAGACAACTACGGCGACCAGTTCAATCAGCGATATACCGATCTATTACGAGACACTGGCATTATGACCGCAGAAGAGGTTGTACAAAAGCACCTTAAGAAAGACCTTAGCCAGCCAAAATTTTGGGAGGATAGCCTTGGCATTGTAGAGACTTCTGTTACTCATTTTGAAAAACTTGTAGAACAGGTAATCGGCGCGTAACCGCTGTATCCACCTACTGCACTTGATACTAAACCCGCTGCAAGCTTTGCCATACGCGCCGCAAGCTTTGCAACGGGTGTCGTAAGCTATTGACTGGGTGTGGCAAGCCTTTCGCTACCTATTGAAAGCTTCTATGTAGGTGCTGCAAGCTTCTTGCTACCAGCGGTAGGCTTCTCACTACGGGTTGAAAGGGAATCCGTGGGTTGTGAAAGCGATCGCCTTCCTAATTTTGCTAGAAAATACGGAGAGCGATCGCTGCAATCAAAAACAAACGGCTAAAAAATCCATTATCCTACGGAGACAGTTGGGTCTCTTTTGGAACCATTATAGATTTGTACTGAGTTGCGAAACTTGGTTGCTAATTTATTGCAGAGATCAAAATGTTTAAGAAAAAAAGCAGTTGCCGCTCGCTCGAAAAAGCTAAGGTTCGGTTGGATGGGATTCAGGCGATTAAGGCCGATCTTGATTTGGGGACGGGCTTTTCGGCTAAGGGCTATCAGCAGAAAATCGCGGGTTTGCAGCAGAAGATTAGCGCTTATAATTTGACGCTTTCTAATGTGGATGAACTGCGATCGCAAATTGTGGCGGCGGAAAAGGATCTGGCGGATTATTCTGAGCGAATGCTGCTGGGGGTGGCAGCTCAGTTTGGTAAAAATAGCTATGAGTATGAGAAGGCGGGCGGCGTAAGGAAGAGCGAGCGTAAGCGCCCGAGCCGAAAGCAAACGGCGGCGGTTTGAGTGAGAATCGTGTACATATAAGTGCAAAAGTTGGTGAAACTGTCTGGTAGCAAAAGTTGCCGACCTACCCTGTCGCTACGCGCCACCTCCAGCGGAGGTCGGGGTGAGTCAGCAACGCAGGCCGCTAGCCAATGTCTCATACTTATATGTATATAGCAGCCAACCTCGGGAGAAGAGGTTAAGGGCTTCGTTGATGGTTGTCGAACTGGGATGCGCTCATTGCTGTGCCACATTTTGCTAAGTCACAGTGGGGTAACGAAGGAATGGGATAAATCTATTAGGATGGCTGGAAGATGGTTATAGTTTAGTTTTGCTGTCGCTATTTTATGCCTGTGGATGCAGACCAGAAGATAACACATGTTTTGGATCGGCTGAGCTTGGGAGCTAGGCCGGGCGATCGCGCAAAAATCAATAAAACTGGCATAGACGCCTACATTCAATCGCAAGTAAAGCCCGCAAACGAGACTGAACCGAACGCACTAGCTGAAAGATTAAAAGGGCTTTCTACGCTGTCACTGTCGCCGTTAGCGTTGTTTAAGGGGGCGGCTTTGCCAAAAAATCCTTCGGAGGCGCAGAAGAAAAAGGCTAGCGACTGGCGACAACAGGTAATAAAAGAGACTGAGCAGGCCCGGTTACTACGGGCGATGGAGAGTCCTCATCAACTGCGCGAGATGATGGTGGACTTTTGGTTCAACCATTTTAATGTGTTTGTCCATAAAGATTTGACGGCGGTGTGGTTGGGGCATTACGAACAGTCGGCTATTCGTGCCCATGCGTTAGGCAAGTTTCGAGATTTGTTGGGAGCTACGGTTAAGCATCCGGCAATGCTGTTTTATTTGGACAATTGGCGCAATACCGATCCGAATAGCGTGGGTGCTAAGGGGCCTTTTAAGGGGCTGAACGAAAACTATGCGCGCGAGCTGATGGAGTTGCATACGTTAGGCGCAAATGGCGGCTATAGTCAGGCGGATGTAGAAAGCCTGACGAAAACGCTTACCGGTTGGAGTGTGGTGCACAACCAGCAGCCAAGTACGGAAGAGAACGGCTTTGTGTTTGCGGCAGATCGTCATGATTCGAGTATTAAGAAGCTGTTGGGAAAAACTCTTTTGGGGCAGGGAGTGGAAGAAGGCGATCGCGCTCTAGATTTACTAGCATCGCATCCGGCAACAGCTCGGCATATCAGCTATAAGCTGGCGCAGTTTTTTGTAGCGGATGAGCCACCGACGACGTTAGTTTCTCGGCTGGCTGAACAGTTTTTGGCAACGCAGGGCGATATTGCAGAAACGCTGTTAGCGCTGTTTGAGAGTAGTGAATTTTGGGAGGCTGCGTATTATCAGCGTAAGTTTAAGACGCCCTATCAGTATCTGCTTTCGATGGTTCGAGCGATGGGGGTGAGTGCGCCTTCGCCGGAGGTACTGACGCGGCTGGGCGGTTTGATGAATCAGCTAGGAATGCCGCTATATCGGTGCCAGACGCCGAATGGCTATGCGCAGACGGAGGTGGCCTGGTTGAGTCCAGATGTGATGATGCGACGGGTGAGTATGGCGATCGCAACTACAAATATTGTTCGAGGAAATAAGCCCGATCCGGCAGTGCTGCTGACGACGCTAGAAAATCAGCTAACAGCGGCAGATCGCGGCCTGATTGACGATGCGCCTAAGCCTTTGCAGGCGGCTTTAATGCTGGGAAGTCCATCTATGATGTATCGCTAGGAGGCTGCTAAAAGATGGCTATAAAAAGACGCGATTTTCTGCGGCAAACAGCCTGGGCAGGGGCGGCTGGACTGACGGCGGTGGGGGCGCATGGTTGGGTCTGGCGATCGCCTGCACAAGCGGCGGCAAGGTCTCCCCGGCTGATTGTGATTTTGCTGCGTGGGGCGGCGGACGGGCTGAATATTGTGGTGCCTTATCAGGAGGCAAATTACTACGCGGCGAGGCCGACGATGGCGATCGCTAAACCGGGCGAAGAGGACGGGGCGCTCGATTTGGACGGACAGTTTGGCCTCCACCCGGCGCTAAAGCCGCTGATGGCGCAGTGGAAGGCTGGGAACTTGGCGTTTGTGCAGGCAACGGGGCTGAAAGATGTGACGCGATCGCACTTTCAGGCTCAAGATTATTGGGAGTCGGGCGCGGCTAACTTGAGCGGTAGCGGCTGGATGAACCGGTTGCTGGGCGTTTTGCCGGGAACTAGTGCAACTCAAGCGGTGAGTATCGGAAACGCTATGCCGCTCATTTTTACCGGGCCGCAGGCAGTGGCGAGTATGGCATTTGGCCAAGCGGGTAGCCGCGAGATTCAGATTGACCGACCCCAAATTCAGGTTGCTTTTGATCGGCTGTATGCGCAAGATCAGCGACTTAGCCAGGTGTATAAAGCGGGCCGCGAGGCGAGGGATGTTTTGTTGAAGTCGCTGAGTGAAGAGCAGGTCGCGGCTTCTAAAGGTGCGCCTGCGCCTGCGCAGTTTGAGACGACCGCTCGATATTTGGCTCAGCTCATGTCTGGGGATGCGGCGACTCAGGTGGCGTTTATGGAGCTGGGCGGCTGGGATTCGCATGTAAACCAGCGCGGATTATTGAATCGTCAGCTAAAACCTTTGGGCGAGGGACTGGCAGTGCTGGCTAAATCGCTAGGCGCGGTGTATGCAGATACGGCAATTGTGGTGATGTCGGAGTTTGGCCGGACGGTGGCTGAAAATGGCAATGGCGGCAGCGAGCATGGCTATGGTAATGCGATGTGGCTGCTGGGTGGCGCGATCAAGGGGCGGCAGATGTATGGCGAGTGGCCGGGGTTGGCAGAAACGGCGCTTCATGAGTCTCGCGATCTGGCGATTACAACCGATGCCAGGGATGTGTTGATGTCTTTGCTAGGGCAACATTTTTCGCTAGATGCGGGGGCGCTATCTCAGGTGTTTCCGGCCTATCAGCGGTTGAAAAATTTGTCGCTGGTGTCGTAATTGACACTGTTCTAAAGAGATGTATCCGGCTGCTTGCGGTGGGTGATAAATAGCGGTTTAATGCTCTCTATTCATCATTAAAAAAATGTTAACTATCCGAATTAAAAAAGCTTTACTCTTGGGTTCTGTTGGGACAATGATTGCGCTGGCGACAGGCGCTGTTTTACCCAAAGCTGGCTATGCCAATCCGCTTCAGCTAGCTCAGGTAACTTCTCTCGCCCCTCAAACAATTTCCGTTTCAGGGCAGGGCCGAGCCTCTGTGCCCGCGACTGAAGCTGCGGTTATTTTTACCTATGTGTCTACTTCTTATCCCGAGTACTCAGAGGAAACGGGCGCGCTGGTAATGCCTGCAAAAATTCCTCAAACTGCCGATCTTCAAAGCACTGTGGATGCGCTTGTGGCTGGCGGCATTGCCTACGATGTTAGGGTTTCGCAAGGGTCTTACGACTATCAATCTTTGCAGATGACGGTGAGGCTCAAAAATCCTACGAGCGATCGCCTCGATAAAATTACAGCAGTGGCGGTAGAGACCGCATCAGCCGAAGGAAAATTTTCGCCCACGCCAGCGGGTGTTGTTTATGTAACGGATAACTGTGAGGGGATAGAAAGTACTGCGCGAGCAATGGCAGTAGCAGATGCAAGGGAGCAGGCCATTTCGCTGGCGGCGGCTTCTGGGCTAAAGCTTGGGGGGTTGTCGGCGATCGCAGGCGGACTTAGCTTTAGTTACTACGGCCTTTCTGGGATCAACTGTCCGACTAATATAGACGAGGTTTTAAGATACGGTAACCCGGTGGGTTTTGCCACCTCCGGCTCACAATCTCCAGAAGTTTCGGTTGACTTTAACGTCTATGCCACCTACACAATCGAATAGACTTTGATAGTCAAAGCGATTTGATAAACAGGGCTGGCTCTGGTCTCTAAAATGTATAGCGCTCTTCTAGCCAAATCCGCAGCTCTGTTTCTGAAACATGGCGAATGATTCTATTAGAAGCGCTGTCCTGGGCGTTCCATACGGTTTGACCGTTAGCATCTTGAGTGCTCCATACACGAGGTTCAGAGGAGCCGCCGAGCTGACAAACGAACGTTTGGGCTAGGTTCTTTAGCTGAGTTCTGAGGCTCTGTTGAGGCTTTTTAGAGCTGCGATTCGAGCGCACAGGCCAGTAGGCGCTTCGGCTCGCTAGTCGATTAGCTTGATAGTTGGAATGGTTGTTTACAGTTGCTTGCATGAGAGTTTGTTTCTTTGTTGATGTGTTTTCTTTGAACATCTCTATAGTAGAAAACGGTTACAAATGATACCAAAAGCAACTCGCATTGTTGGCATGAGGAAGTAGCATGAAAAGCGCTTACTTTAGGCTAGATTGAGGGTGTCGCAGAATCTTTGAGTTGCCGCTGTGAAAGATAACCCTCAAAATCAAGTTAAGCTATCGCAGCTCAAGATTGTGGTTGCCATTGCTGAGCAAAAGAACTTTGGAGAAGCGGCTTTAGACTTAGGCATTTCTCAGTCGGCGGTGAGTCATGCGATCGCCGCTTTAGAAGATTCTCTAGGCGTCATTCTGTTTTCTAGAGGTCGCCATGGGGCCACGCTCACGCCCGTAGGGGCAAGCATATTACCCCACGCCCAAACGGTTGTAGAAGGGATTGATGCCATCTTAAGAGAGGCCGCCGTTGGCAAAGGCTTAGAACGAGGAAAAGTTCGGATCGCCACCTTCCGCAGTATTGCAACTCGCGTTTTGCCAGAAGGACTTAAGCAGCTTCGCGAGCGCTTTCCCGGCATCGTTGCCAACCTCACCGAGCACGAAAACACCCATCAGGTGGAGCAGGCACTCCGAGAGGGTCGCAGCGATGTCGGCATTATCACGCTGCCTGCGGACAAAGGCATCACCACATGGGAGCTGCTAAGAGACGAATATATTGTGCTCTTACCCCCTGGAACTCAGCTTGAGGGCAACCAGCTTACCTGGGAAGCGTTGGCAAAACAGCCGCTGATCATGCCACCTATCGACTACGTAATGATGCGACCGGTGTACGATCATGTCAACGGATTAGGCTACCGACTGAACGTGGTGAATGAAATTGAAACAGATTCAGCGACTGTAAACCTGGTAGAACAGGGTTTGGGCGGTACTATTCTGCCTAGACTAGCAGCAGAACCTATTCCCAAAGCCATCCAGGTTTATTCTTTGCCAGTGCCCTTAGAACGGCATATCGCAGTTGCCATTTTAACTGATGCCTTGCAGCCCCCAGCCGTGTACGCACTGCTCGAAGTCTTGAAATCGTAAGCGAATAGACTGAGAAGCTTAGTTGTAAAAAGATTTAGCAGCGGACATTGCCAGCAGTTGCTCCGTCGTCCAACCGGTTTTAGGGGTTGCTCGCTTGTACCCAGCGGTCATCGCACCCGTGCCAAAGGTTCCTTCTAAAATTCTACCCAAGTTCAGGCGCTGGGCTAGCTGCGTCATCAGACGGCTGGAGGTGTTGCTGGCAATAACTTTCATATGGCTTCGTTTTCTTTAAGATGGGCTTGCTTGGAATATATTCATTATAGAAAACCGTAGCGAATGATACTAAAACCAGGTCTAATTGCTTTGCATGAGAAGGTTGCATCCGATAGTTTGTACAGGGGTTAAAAAAATGGCTGTGCAGGGTTAGTCGCCTTGCACAGCCATTAGATACGTTAGGAGCGCGTTGGATAACCTACAGCCTGGGTTGAGTCAGTCTGTTGGGCAGTCAGCTTAAAAGGAAAGCTGTGCCTGAAGGCTGAAGGGGTGACACAACAGCTACAGCGTAGCCATGACAGTCTCTATGGCTTTTA
>QBMC01000126.1 GCA_003242035.1 Nodosilinea foveolarum
GCGATCGCTCAGAGAAGGACACTTCTCTCTTCTGTTGATTCACGCAACAAAGCCCGAATTATCTATAAAACGCATTTCGACTACGCTCAGTGCTCGACGGCCCGTGACCTGAGGGTTGAGGGTTGAGCGTAGTCGAAACCCGGCTACCAAACCGAGCTTTAATTTAGCTGCTCTACTGAATGCTCTAAACGCCTGCATTACTCTGGCGGCTCTAGTACCGTTACACTTACTAAAGGCGTCACGTTAAATCCTTCTGCTAGCAGTTGGTTTTGAATTTCTTTAGTCAGCCGTCGGCTAGTTGAAGACGCCGAAATGTTCTGTCCTTTTCTAGGCTGTACATATACCGTACTCAGCAGCGTATTCTGATCCGAGATGCTAGCTCTAGTAAAGCGCACCTCGCTCTCAACCAAGCTCACGTAGGGATCGCCGTCAACCACATTCTCAATGACTGTCACCGCTCTTTGGGTACGACTAGAGCGCAGCAGGTCAGGAGAATCTGTAATTAAAAATTGAACGCTCAGCAGTAGCGCCAGGGCCAGCGCCGAAAGGCTCAACGCGATGGGAAAAACTCGTCGCTTGCCCCGCGCATAGACCGCGCCACCAGGTTTTAGTCCATATAGTCTAAAAACGGTCGCACAAGATAGATTAATGCCCGCTAGCTGAAGCAACAATAGGAATCCGCCATTCATCGCCATTTCTGGTTTGCCAATGGCGATCGCCATTCCCACCAAGCCAGCGGGCGGTGCTAACGCTGCGGCCACCAGTATCCCAATCGCCGTGCCCGACACCAAACTGCTGCGCTCCGACTGCACATAGCTGTAAGGCTCCAGCAATCCCGCCCGCTAGTGGTAGCAGCGCCGCTGTTGCAGAGATTTCGCTAGCCGATATCATCTGCGCGGTGGCAATCGTCTGTTGAAACAACAGACTCAGCAGAAAAGTTACGACAATCATCGTTGCCAACCCAGCAAAATAGCGCACGACGCTGCGTTTGAGCAAGCTAAAGTCTCCTCGGGCAGAGGCGATCGCTACGTTCATCGCGGGTCCGCCAAAAGGCGCAATCAGCATAGACGCCACTAGCAAAAATACGCTGTTGGTATACAGCCCAATCCAGACGATAATGCCCGCCACGATTGCATAGGCCAAGTAACTAGGCCAGGAGCCAATACTCTGCACCCCTTGCAAAAATACTTCTAGCGGACTGCAAGACTGCACTTCTGTCATTTCCTCTGGAATCTCATCCGTCGGTAAAGACATCGACAAAATAGCGGTCGGCAACAGCGACACTTCAGCGCTAGGTAAGTTTGACTCTAGCGCCGAGAGTACGTCACTCACGCGATTATTTTTTACCAGCGCCGTAACAATATCGACTGGCCCGCGATCGCCCGTCGCCGCCACTAGCGAAGCATTATCCGCATCCCGCTCACATACCAATTTCAAGACCTGCTGGCCATATCCTCGGTCTACTTTTATCGTAAGCTGACGCATTCTAACCCTTATGCCTTATAAAACTGACAACCATAGAAGACAAGGGCTTAGTCGTCATGACCCGTACGGTGGAGCTTTATTCGCAAAGTCGTTAATAAAAGTCGTTGATAAAAATATTAGACCTAAACCTCTTGATCTTGAACCTTTTGGCATAGCCAAGCTTCTATCATTAGGGCAAGGGCAAAAAGCAACAAACCCTTTTTACTTAAGAAGAAGTAACACATTTCCCCAAAGGACTCCATGCCCGTTCGCTCATTCTCGTTTCTCGTTGGCATTTTGTACACAGCATTAGGATTCCTGGGTCTAACGTCCATCTTCGTAGAACCCATTTCAGATATCCCTGAAATTATGACGCAAGTCGGCGTTACCGAAGGCTTCGGCTATATCTTAGGGTTATTTCCCACCAATGTATTTGGGGGCTTTGTCTACTTAGTCATTGGCTTTGCAGGTTTCGTAGGGTCTAGAGCGCCAGAAGGTGCAGCCCGCATTATTGTAGATTTCTTTGCCGTATGGTTGGGTCTATTTAGCCTGCTAGGTATTGTTCCAGTGGCTAATACGCTCTTTGGTCTCATGCCTATTTTCGGCAACGATGTCTGGTTGCATTTAGCAACCGCTCTCCCGGCTGCTTACTTCGGATTTATAAAAGACAGGGGCGCAGCGGGAAGAGCCTCTGTAAAGCCAAGAGAGCAGCGAGAGCCTTACTATCAGTAAGAATTATTAGACAAGCTATACAAGTATCCTACTGATTCCTGCGGAAGCATGATGCTAAAACAGTAGTTGCGCAAGCAAACTGGCACTTATGTTGGTCTGCTTGCGCTCACGTTTATTCTTAGCATTATCAAAGCAGAAGTGCTTCAGGCCACCTTAACTAAAACAACATCACCTTCCACCATTGCCTCGTATTTCGCTAGCGGCTCAGTCGCTGGCCCTTTTAGCACAGCACCTTCAGCGCTAAACTTAGACTGATGACAAGGGCAAACAAACTCAGCGCCTTGCCAATCGACCACACAGCCCTGATGAGTACACACAGAAGACATCGCGACTACAGCCGTTGCATTCGCTGGATCACGAACTACCACCACCTTTTCGCCCATAAAGCTTTCATTCGCTAAGAATCCAGCTTCGTCTAGCTCAGCGACTGTGCCAATCTCGGCAAAGCCATCGTCTCTGGCCGCCGCCTCAGTAGCGGGTGCCGCTGTCGCATCGGCACTGTCTGTCTCAGCTCCATCTATCTCTGCTGTTTCAGTGGGAGAGCAAGCAGCGATCGCCACTGGCAAAGAAGTCGCTATCAGGCCCAAACCCACAAAATTGAAAAAATCGCGTCGTTTCATCCAATTAGTCCTCTCATTCAAAGTCATCAAACCACGAGTCTGTGCCGCCAGCACTCGCTAAAATAGCGGCCGAACCGCCTGATCTAAATCCGTAGCTGCACAGCCCTATTCATAGGACAAAGTGTACGGCATACCCGGTCATTGGCACCGCCTCTAAAGCGACTGGAGCAGACAGTCGGCTATCAGTACACAACAGCCATAGCCTACCCCAGCAAAACCAGATCGAAGACTGGACGATAGCAAGGTACTCTTTTGCCACGAGCGCGTAGAATCGGCCTACCTTTTTTAGAGCCGATCCGAGTCATGAACCACCGTTTTTTACTCCGCCTGCTGACTAACCTTTCTATCTCTATTCTCACGCTCTCGTGTTTTGGGACTGTCCTGTGGGTGGTTGACGAATTCCTTCAGTGGGACATTCTGCCCGAAGCGCTGAGCCTACTTTTGCGGGCGCTGCTGGTCGCAGGTGGCATCATCGCTTTTATCATGGTTGTGATGAACGCATTGCTCAGTCTGGCTCTGCTGGCAGAATCTAACGCTAGCCGAGCGCAGCTACCCGACTACACCGTCTCTCGGCAGCTCAAAAAAAGAATCAACCGGAGCATTTTGGCCGTGATTGTAGCGATCGCCCTCATCATCGGCGGCTTACAAATCACCGACCAGGTTCGCGCCCGAGTCGCCCGACAAGAGAGCCTAGAAAACTTCACTCAGGCCCAGGTAGAACTCAACCAGGCCGCGCCAGAAGTTTTGAGTCTCTTTACGCCACCAATTCTAGAAGGGCTAGAAAATAACACCCTTACTGAACAGGGACAGCTCGGCAACACCAGCAAGCTTTTTCAAGCGATCCGCACCTCCTTTCCCGAATCTCCCTACACAACCATTCTAGTCAGATCTGACCAAGCTCCTTATAAATATGAACTCATCGAGCCAAGCAGCATTAGATCCGACGGCGGCAAAACAGTATTTGTTCCAGAATTGTACACAGCCTTTCCAGAAGCTCAAGAAGTTGACGCAGTAGAACAGCTTCTTGCGGGCAAGCTACCCACCCTTTCAACCCCCCTAAAAGGTAAATTTCTCGACAACACGCTCCCTAGTACGTGGGGTGTCCTTAGGCGCAACGGTAAAACTATCGCCATTGTCTTTCTAAAATCAGAAGCCAGCGACTACGCCGATCCCTACGGTGCAAGACCCGTCTCTTTCCCCTATGACGGCTATCAAGCCTTAGACTTTCACCACAATGGCCCAGATCAGCTCTTCTCAAACTAATTTATGCCCCTAGTAAGCGGCTTGTAGAGCAGTCTATCGTTAAGCTAAAAGCAGCAAGTCTCAAATAAAATCCTATGACCCTCTTAGAAGCTGATACCGCTTTGCCCAAACGCTGTACCACCCCAGAAGCGATCGCCCTATTCGACTCACTCGCCCCCGTAGATCTAAACTTCATGTTCGGACGTTGGAAAGGCCGGGAAGTCACCACCGGTCATCCGATGGACGGTCTGCTGAATTTAGCCAACTGGTACGGCAAAGAATTTGTCTCCCCGGAGTGCGTTCATCCGCTCTTGTTCTCTAGCAGCAGCGGAGAAGTCTTCAAAATAGCGCCCAACCCACAGATGATGAAGCTGGCGTTGGGTCTTCCTATTCCTGAAAACGGGGTCGTTAAGTCGGCGTCTATGCTGCTGACTTCGCTGTTTAAAACGGAAGACAGTCAGGCTCGACTGCGCATGATGGAACACAGAGGCAAACTCAGCGCCACCATGATCTACGACTATCTGCCTATTTACGACATTTTTAGGAAGGTAGACGAAAACACTGTTTTAGGACTAATGGATTACAAAGAGATTCAACAACCCTTCTTCTTTGGCCTAAAGAGAGTTTAAGCAAATTCATAGCATTCAGGATTTTAGAAGAACTCTATCTAACTCCTTTTTCACTTTAGCCATAGCTGAGCTACTCCACTTATAGCATAGGTGACTTTTACAACACTTATGCTACAGACAAAAATAAGAGACAAATAGCCAATTGTTCTGCTAGCCGTAGTTCATCTTTTCGATAGCAACGTAAATTCATCATTTCTCAGGCAGCTTATACTGACCCACAATTCGCTTTGCATACTCCGGCACATGCGCTGCTAACTTCTCCGGATAATTCCGCCGCGTATATAGATAGTTCCGTGTAAAGTGCGAGTCAATTGAGAACCTGGCGTACTCTAGTCCTTTGGGGCCAACCTTTTCAATCACCACGCCCATCAGCTTCGCCGCCCACATTGGCAGGGTTACGCCTTTGTCGTAAGCGGGGATACTGTTTTGGACTGCCTGGGTGCGATCGCCCTGACTCATCACCGCCTGCGTCTCAATCAGCCCATCCAACAGCTCGAACATTTCTGCGCCCGTATCATTGCGCACCACAATCCACTGCCAGCCAAACGGCGCACCCATATAGCCCACCACAATATCCGCTAGCGAATTAGTGTAGTCAAAGCAGCTCATACAGGACGGCGCAAACACGTCCTTCAGTTTGTTGGTCTTCAGGCCAAAAAACGGCACCTTCTCCTCAGAGCCATCCTCATGCTTAAAATGCACCTGAAAGTCTTGCATAAATTCGTAAGCCACCACCGTCTCAGGCGAGCGGCTAGTCGTATCCAAAAACTTCTGCAACCCATCGCGCGTCACGTTATCTACGCAGGGCATCCCCAGCACATACAGCTTCTCAATGCCTAGCTTATCTTGCACCGCTCGCAGCGCCTGAATCTGACAGCCCACGCCAATCACCAGCAGCTTCTTCAGCCCCGATTGTTCAACTAAATCCAAAACTGACAAATTAGGAGAGAGCGTCGGCTTATTTACTCTAGCCGCTAAAATCTCCTCGGGCGATCGCGCAATCACCGGCATCGGCTGAAACCGATCTTCCTCGCTATTTTGTACGCATACCACGCCCTCCACCCAGCCGCGATTCAGCATCTCAATCGCCAGCGTACTCACAATCCCCGTCCACTGCGCCCCCTCAATCGGCTCCAGCTTCCGCGCCGACATCATCTGCTGCTGCACCCCAAAGTACAGCTCGTCCTCATTGTCTAAATCGCGCGCGCGCCCATGATTCGCCGTCTCCAAGTCGCTAATCTGCTGATTCAAGAACGCGCAAGCATCTTTTACATAATGAATATAAGAGGTGTCGCACAGACCACATTCGCTGCACAGCTCTTTCGCAGGCTTAGCCGCACCCGGCTTCAGAGGTCTGGCTTTTTTGTGGGGCTTCGCTAAGGTCATAAGAGCAATGAAAAGGAGTTTTAGAACTGAAGAACAAGGCCATTTAGCCTACGATCACCATACCGCAAACGCCTATACCCTTCATGAGAAAACCAGTCTTTCGTAAGGTTTCTTCTCGCAGCCCCTCCTGTAACCTCAGCTACTAAGCGCACTCATCACTCATCACTCATAATTCTCCCCCATGCCCGAAGGCCCAGAAATCCGCATCGCCGCCGATAAAATCGAACGCGCCCTCCGCTCCTATCCCACCACCGACGTCTTTTTCGCCTTCGAGCATCTCAAACCCTTCGAGCAAGACCTCACCGGTTGCTGTGTAAAAGGCGTCGAAACGCGCGGCAAAGCCATGCTCACCCACTTCGACAACGGCCTCAGCGTCTACACCCACAATCAGCTCTACGGGAAATGGATGATCCGCAAAGCTCATAGCTATCCCGAGACCAATCGCCAGCTACGATTCGCCATTCACAACGCCAAAAAGTCTGCCCTACTCTACAGCGCCTCCGACATTCAAATTCTCACCGAACCCGAAATAGACACCCATCCTTTTCTCAGCCAGCTTGGGCCAGATGTCCTTAGCAAAAAGCTGACCGCCAAACAGCTACAGACTTCGCTACTAGAGAAAAAACACTACCGCCGCCGTCTAGCCAATCTCTATCTAGACCAGCACTTCCTAGCAGGTATCGGCAACTACTTACGCAGCGAAATTCTCTTCGTCGCCCGCCTCCATCCCAAGCTGCGACCGATGGACTGTACGGAAGAGCAACTGCTTGTTTTAGCTGAGGCTTCGATGGCGATCGCCCACCAATCCTACAAACACAAAGGCATCACCCACGACCTCGCCCTCGCCAGCCAGCTCAAAGCCGACGGAGCCAGCTACCGCGAGTACCGCCACTGGGTTTTTGCGCGCAGCAATCAGCCCTGCCGAGTTTGCGATACGCCTATCGTCAAAGACATCATTAGCAGTCGGCGGATTTACTTTTGCCCGCACTGTCAGCCGTTGTCCGCGACCGCGTAAGCTACAGAGAAAGAGGTACAGTTTGGTAAGGTGACCACTCGCCAGTGAGCATTAAAAAACGTCGGTGCTAAGATCTTTGTTTAGCATCCCCAAGAAAAAACAATGCAAATAGCTAAAAGGTTTAGTTACGCGGTCTCTTTTGTCGTATTAACGGCGTTATTGACCGCTCAAGCCCCAGGCAAATCTGCACCTGCTTCAGTCGATCAGCGTTCTACAGCAGGACTGAAGACTGGCGAAGAACCCGGCAAACTCATTGGCCCAAATGTAGATTGCGATGGGGATGGCGATCGCAATGATGTCCGTATCGACTTCGACGGCGACAGCCAGCCAGACGAATGCGTCGTAGACCGAGAGCCGATTCCAGAACCGCCTTTTCAGCAAACCTACCAGCCTAGCGCCGCCGATTTTTATAACCGCCTACCCACCGTCGGCTCGAACACTACCTATCAATGCGGCGACGGTCTGTACGAAATTACGCTCGCTCGCCCAACCGAGAATTCGGTGGTCTACAGCGCCCAGGGACTGACTATTTCTGAAGCCGTCACCTACGACGATCTCGATCCCAACCTCAACCATCCCCTGATTGTTCAAGATCCGGTAGACGGTATTCGCTACAGCTTTGAGCAGAGCCAGGGCGATGAATTTTATGAGTATGAGATCGCCGACTACGGCGGCAACGTGGGCCTCTACATTTACCAAACCGGCGCACAAATTGTCGCGACTCCCTGCGAAGCCGCTCAGGGCGCTAGCCAGAACGTTAGCCCAGGAAATAGCCAATCTAACGACCCATCAACCACAGCACCCCAGGCAAAGTTGCAAAGCTCATGATGGTAGAGAGCACAATCGTCTTAGCCACGCGGTCGGTATCGCCCCCTAGCTCGGTCACCCAAATTAGCGTGTTTACCGCCACCGGCATCGCCGACTGCATCACCAAAACCGTCAAATCCAACCCCTCTAGGCCCAACAGCCGACCTAGCGTAAAAGCGCTCAGCGGCGAGACAAACAGCCGCAGACAGGCCGCAAACAGTTCGTACCAGCCAAAATTTAGCCGCGTTTGCGAAAGCTGAATGCCCAGCGTCAGCAGCGACACGGGGATAGCCGCACCGCTCAGCAACTGGAGGGCGCGGTCAATCGGTACGGGCACTGCCCAGCTCAGCCTTAGTAGAATAATGCCACCGAGCGTCGCCCAAAAGACTGGCAGGCTAAGCGTTACGCGCATCCCAACGGCAACCCCTTCTCCTTTCAAGATAATGGGTCCTACACTGGCAATAAAAATAGAGGAAGCCACCAGATACACAATTGCCCGCGCCAGCCCTGCTTCACCCAGCGCAAAAAGAATAAACGGCAGGCCGATGTTGCCAGAATTTGCCAGTAACGTGGTCGCCACCAAGCTTTTACGACTCTCTATCGGCAATCGAAAAACGCGACCCAGGGCGATCGCCACCCCATAAAGCACCCCGCAGTTGAGCAAAAAACCCACCACAATGCCCAGCGCACTCCCCAGCGCCAGCTCGCTCTCATACAGCCCCGTAATCACCAACGCGGGCAACAGCGCGTAGATATTCACCCGCGCCAGCGTCCGCAAATCTAGCGAAAACCGCCGCCCTATCCACACCCCAACCAAAGCCACCAGCGCCACCGGCAGCACCGCCGACACCAGCACCGCGCCTATCTCACCCATTCTTCAACACCCTCTAAACCCAAACGCCTTCCATTCTCCCCTCACGCCTTCTCCCTCCACAGCCTATTGTTCGTAAAATCATCACCCCTTATGCTTTAAAGCACTGCGTTCAAAAAATCACCATGCCCACCGATCCCGACCAAGTTCGTCAGATGCTCAAAGCCGAAAATTTTGGCGATCGCATCAAAGCCATCAACCAGCTCCGCGACCTAGATCCCGCCCTGGCCTTCGAGCTAATCCAACCCCTCTGCGACGATCCCAACACCCGCGTTCGCTACGCCGCCGTCAGCCAAATCTCAACGCTGGGCGAGCAAGACAAACCAACGGCTCTCAAAGTCCTCACCGCATCGCTCGGCGATCCCGAACCAGATGTTCAAGCAGCCGCCGCCGATGCCTTAGGCGCACTCAAACTCACCGAATCACTAGACGACCTCAAAGAACTCTACGGCATGACCCGCGAATGGTTGGTTCAAATGAGCATCGTAGCCAGCCTGGGCGAAATGGGTGGAGCAACCGACGATAGCCGCGCTTTCGACCTGCTGAAATCGGCTCTTAGCTCAGACAATTCACTCGTACGCGTTTCGGCTATTGGTGCTCTCGGCGAACTGCAAGACGACAGAGCGATTGCGCTACTACTTCCTTACGTCGGCAGCCAGGACTGGCAAGAACGCCATCGCGTTGCCCAAGCGCTAGGCCACTTCGCCAGCACCGAAAAGTCCACCCATAGCGAAGCTCACCAGGCGCTGCAAAAGCTCGCTCAGGATGAATCCGATCTCGTTGCCGAAACCGCCAAAAGCCACCTGGCCAATCGCTAAGCCCTAATGCCGTACCTTAGATAGAACAGACGGGAAGCGAAATTTATCTGGACAAAACACTCTTCAAGCAAACAAAATGTCATCTATATAACGCACTTACCCCTTCCAAAAGTTTGTTTTGTCTGTAGAGACAGTCATTAAGTCAACGATATAAAGCACGTTTTCTCAAGAAAAAAAGTAGAGATTGAACTCTAAATGTTGCCTGTCTGTTCGCTTTATTACCTAATAATGAAGCAGCTTCACGATTTGCATATCTCTAGTTTTAGACTAAGAACAGCCTTTCATTCTCAGTGCTTTTGGAGCTTCTACCTACTACTTAGGTAACGCTTAGTCTCACCTAAACGTCAATTGTTCAGTATTATCCACAAGAAGATAACGCAGCTTGTATACATCAATAAGATCTCCTTAATTCGTCAAACTACCGCGTTATTACGGGCATTACGGAGAATGAATATTTTGGCAGCGCCCGCATCTACTTAGATGTTCTGATAGACTAGGAATATATCAAAATAGATTAGTTCAAATATCTACCTAAGCTGTTGTAATAGCTGCCTTCTGCGACGGCAAATCCTAGGGTCTGTGGCTGTGTTGCTGCGATATGCATTGCCCAGTCGTGTATTGCCAAACTTAGCGGCCAGCCATAGTCAGAAGCTAGGTAGGTAGATTTGCTTTGCATCGCCCCACGCAGACAACGACGAATATAAAAGAAAGTCCTAATAAATTAGACCCAGAAAGAAGTCAATAACTCGCTTTATCCACGCGCTGACACGAATCCAGCATCTGGGTTCTGTGCCTAGCGAATAGACAAACTATCTATTTCAGTGCGTCAGACAAAGTATGTATTTGCCAGGAGAATACATCAGTGACCCCAGTCAACTTTGAGCCTTCGTCACCCGCCGCATCTTCTGCGATTAAGCGCTGGGAAAGTATCAGCTTTACCTCTACGCTTTACCTGCGTCCTATTCTAGATACGCTGCTAGAGCCTACCCCCGATCTCCTTCACGACGAACTGCGGCTAGGCTTACAAGAAGCGCTCGTCAATGCCGCTAAGCACGGCAATCAGCTCGATCCCCAGAAGATCGTTTCCGTCCGTCATGCTAAGGGCAAAGGCTACTACTGGTGGATTATTAGCGACCAGGGAGCAGGCTTTGAAAGACCGACGCTTTGCGGCTGTCCCTCTCCAGATGAAAAAGCGGTTAGCGATTGTGGGCGTGGTCTCTTCATTCTGCATCAAGTTTTCGACCAGGTGCTTTGGAGCAAAGACGGCAAAGAAATCTATTTGGCCAAGCAGGTTAGCACCTTACCCTTAGTGGCGCTGACGCCAACCGCCTTTCTCAAAGTTGTCGAATCGCTGTGGCGTAGATGGTCTGCCATTGCGATTCGTAGTGCTTAGTTTTGGTAGCCTTTAGCTGCTGCAACCGCTCATTTAAAGAGCAATTATTTCCCTAGCTTGGCCCGTTTTTCGCCGTGCGAAGGACAAGGGGGAGCCTTGAGGGTTTTATCTAACCAGCCAATTGCCTGCTGAAGTCTAGGGAGGGCCTCTTCTGGTTTATCTTTGAGCATGTATACTAATGCGGCGGCAGCCTGCTCGCGGGCGCGAACGGAGCGGTTTGCGCTGAGCCGATGCCAGTCGTTCGGGGCGATCGCTAATTGCTCTGCCAACGCCTGAGCCAATGCTTCAGGGCCAAACGACTTCAGCACAGAGCGATCCGGGCCGCTGATTGGGGCATTCAAATTCGGATTGGACGGGTTACCGGCATTAGAAACCGGTGTAGACATAGGGATTGCCAAAATCGTAATTCCTCGTACATAGAAAAGGCCATCTATATACTTTACTTGCTATGAAATTATTAAGTCGGTCAAAGCAGCGCCCGCCCACCTTGCCCGGTGACGAAGATCTTGCCGACTTCGAGCAGGACTTAAAAAAAACCGCCGACGAATTTTTACGAGTGCGCGATCGCTTCTTCGCCATTCGCCGAGCCAAGGCCAAATACGAGCAAGCCACCGACATTGACCAAACCGCCCTACCCAAAGCAGAACTCGCCCAGCTCGAAGAACGCATCGAATCGCTTAAAATTACCTTAGAAAGTCAGCTCCTTTCCTGGCGTGAAGCCAGTGAACCTTTCTGGCAAATCGTTCGCTACGTCGGCTTAGGACTGGTCATTGGCTGGGCGCTAGGCTTCTGGATGGCTGGCAAAAAAGCCTCAGATGACCGCGAATCAGCCAACCGACTAGCCATTCCTACTCTTTCAGCTACCCCCTCACCCGATTCATCTCGCCGCCCCGACTAGCCATGACCTCTCAGCGCATTAAACACATCCTTACATCCGGCCAACCTGGAGAAACCCTTACCATTCAGGGCTGGGTACGCACCCAACGCGTTGCCAAAAAATTTACCTTCATCGAAGTCAACGACGGCTCCGCCATGAGCGGCTTGCAAGTTGTCGCAGGCGAAGACATTCCTGGCTACGCCGAAAGTATGGAGCGCATCAGCACTGGCGCGTCCGTCGCCATCAGCGGCACCCTGTCCGAGTCCCCTGGAAAAGGTCAGCGCGTAGAGCTACAGGCCAGCAGCATCGAAGTTTTTGGCGAATCCGACGGCGCAACCTACCCACTGCAAAAGAAGCGCCACTCCTTCGAATTCCTCCGCACCATCGGCCATTTGCGCAGCCGCACCAATACCCTTGGCGCAGTTTTCCGCGTCCGCAATGCCTGCGCCACCGCCATTCACAACTTCTTCCAAGAAAAAGACTTTTTGTGGATGCACACCCCCATTCTCACCGCCAGCGACTGCGAAGGTGCGGGCGAGATGTTCACCGTCACCCGCTTCAACCTCGACGACATCCCCAAAACTCCAGACGGCAAAATCGACTACAGCCAGGACTTTTTTAGCAAACCCGCCTACCTCACCGTCAGCGGCCAGCTAGAAGCCGAGATCATGGCCATGGCCTTCAGCAACGTCTACACCTTTGGCCCCACCTTCCGCGCCGAAAACTCAAACACCTCCCGCCACTTGGCCGAGTTCTGGATGGTCGAACCCGAAATGGCCTTCTGCGACCTGGAGGGCAACGCCGACCTCGCCGAAGCCTTCTTGAAGTATGTGTTCTCCTATGTGTTGGAGCACTGCCCAGACGACATGGCCTTTTTCAATGAGCGGATTGATAGCACCCTTTTAGAAACCGCTGAAAATATTATTAACAGTGAGTTTGCTCGGATTACTTATACGGAGGCGATCGCCCTCCTAGAAGCCGCCATCGAAGCCGGTCAAACCTTCGAATATCCCGTCTCCTGGGGCATTGACCTGCAATCCGAGCACGAACGTTACTTGGCCGAAGAGCACTTCAAAAGACCCGTCATCGTCACCGACTACCCCAAAGAGATCAAAGCCTTTTACATGCGCCTAAACGACGACAACAAAACCGTCGCCGCTATGGACGTTCTCGCCCCCCGCATTGGCGAAATCATTGGCGGTGCCCAGCGCGAAGAAAGGCTAGACGTACTAGAACGCCGCATCGAAGCCGCCGGACTGCCCAAAGAAGACTACTGGTGGTACTTAGACCTTCGTCGCTACGGCACCGTTCCCCATGCCGGATTTGGATTGGGATTTGAGCGCCTAGTACAGTTTATGACCGGCATGACCAACATTAGAGATGTGATTCCGTTTCCTAGAACACCAGACAACTTGGAATTTTAGAAGTGTTGGGAACTCCGGATTGGAGGGGTGGTGGGGCCTGAACTCCGATGGGGTAACAGGAAATAAACAAAACAACCCCAGCCCTCCACGACCCCTTATCCTAATCACATCAAAAGCCTCCACCGCTTAGCCCAAAGCTAAGCACCCGTCCCCATGCCCAAACTCCTCACCATCTTCAACGGCAAAGGCGGCGTCGGCAAAACCACCACCGCCGTAAACCTAGCCGCCATCTTCGCCGAAACCCAAACCGTCCTCC
>QBMC01000127.1 GCA_003242035.1 Nodosilinea foveolarum
ACCTCACCCCCACCTGGCAACGCCACTGCGCCCTCCGCACCGACTACGCCCGCCGCCAAGCCCTCGTCGAAATTGACGTACTCGCAGCCCAAGCCCTCGGCCTCACCCTCGATGAACTCATCACCCTCTACCGCGTCCAGTTCCCCGTCATGCAGCAATACGAACGCGACACCTACTACGACATCAACGGTCGCATCGTCTTCACTAACAGCAAAGGACTCGTCGGCGTCGGCCTTCCCCGCAAAGGCAACGCCAAACAAAACATCCTCGGCTGGGAAGACACTCAACACATGAAAACCGGAACAGTTGAGGTCACCACCCCCGACGACACGCTACCCGATGGGCCGCATGAACGAACTATCACCTACCAAGCCCCCTTCGCCAAATGCGATAGAGTCACCGACTACCGCACCGCCTGGAAATTCTTTGCCGATAGCGCATAGCCACCCTACCCTGCGGGAACACCAAAGGCGAACGACTACGCTCAGGGTTCGGTTATCGTTCAGGGTTGGGTTGCCGCTTAAGACTTGAAAGCGATCACCACCGGGGGCTGAGCGTAGCCGAAGCCCAAACCCAACCAACACCACATTCATCACTCATCATTTTCCTATGCGTCTCACCACCATCCTCGACCAAATTGATATGGGCAGCATCGCTCTCCCCGAATTCCAACGCGGCTACGTATGGAACCGCGATCAGGTGCGCAACCTCATGACCTCCCTCTACCGAGGCCATCCCGTTGGTAGCCTGCTCGTGTGGGAGACTAAAACTGATGAAATTACAGATCACGTCAAAGGCGACGGCAAACTATCAGCAGGCACCGTCAAACTTCTGCTCGACGGCCAACAGCGCATCACCTCCCTCTATGGCATCATTCGCGGCAAAGCGCCCCAGTTCTTCGATGGCAACGCCCAAGCCTTCACAGGCTTATACTTCAACCTAGAAGAAGAAATCTTTACCTTCTATATGCCTACTCGTATGGACGGCAATCCTGTCTGGGTTAGCGTTACTGAACTCATGCAAAAAGGCGCTGGTCACTTTTTTCCTATTTTGGTTGCCAATCCAGAATTTGCACCCAAGCTAGCCGACTATGCCAATCGCCTCAACGCCATTGACAACATCAAAAATAGAGAATTCCATATCGAAGAAGTTTCTGGTGCTGAAAAAACCGTTGATGAAGTGGTCGAAATATTTAACAACGTCAACAGCGGCGGCACCAAGCTCTCCAAAGGTGACCTTGCCCTCGCCCGCATCTGCGCCGCTTGGCCCGAAGCCCGAGACGAACTCAAAGCTCGTTTAGACAAGTGGGCCAAAGCCGGATTCTACTTCAAGCTTGACTGGCTACTTCGCTGCATTACCGCAGTCACTACCAACGAAGCCCTCTTTTCCGCACTCGAAAATGTTTCCACAGAACGCTTTCGTAAAGGACTCTACGCCACAGAAAAAGCTATTGACACCTTACTAAACGTGATTTCCTCCCGCTTAGGACTAGACCACGATCGCGTCCTCGGCAGCATCTATGCTTTTCCACTCATGGCCCGCTACCTCGATCAGCGCGGCGGCCACTTCGCCAATCATCAGGAACGCGACCAACTACTGTACTGGTATGTTCATACCCTACTATGGGGGCGCTACTCCGGCCAAACAGAATCCACCCTACGGAAAGATCTTACCGCTATTGATGGACAAGACGGCAGTCTAGATCGATTGATAGAACTACTGCGTCAAGACCGAGGCGATCTCAAAATATTTCCAAACGATTTTGGCGGCGGGAGTAAAGGTAACCGATTTTATCCCATGCTCTACTTACTAACTCGCGTGTGCAAAGCTCGTGATTGGGAAGACGATATTCCACTCTCTCAGAACCTGTTAGGTAAAAACTCTAGCTTAGAAGTTCACCATATTTTTCCAAAATCTAAGCTATATCAGCATGGTTGCCAGCGAGCAAAAGTAAATGCGATCGCCAACTTCACCTTTCTCACCAAAGAAACAAATCTGATTGTCTCTAACCGCGACCCTGAAGAATACTTCGCCCATTATGAAAATAAGCATCCAGGCACCAGCGACCACAATGGAATTAAGTCTCCTAGCACGATTGCCTCTCACTGGATACCAGTAGAAGGCGAAAAAGAAGACAAAAACCTCAGGAAATACGAAAATTACGAAGAATTTCTAGCGGCCCGTCGCGAACTGCTTGCCCAAGCCGCCAATGATTTTCTCAATAGTTTGCATACCGGAGCCATCCCAGAACCTGAAACTACCCCTGATGTTTTGACCAGAGAGGTTGTTATTATTCCAGGCGGCACCACAAATGATGTCGAAGAGCAAGCTTTGCAAGCCTGCAACCAGTGGATAGTAGAGCAACAGCTTCCTGCTGGCGAACTTGCTTACAACCTTACTAAAGCTGAGAGTGATGGTGTAGTCGCTATCTTAGATCTAGCTTGGCCTGACGGACTGCAACACGGCTATAGCCAGCCTGTTGCTTTATTGCTAGATGAGGAAAGTGAAATGGGGGCGATCGCCAACCAGTCCGGATTCCGCTTCTTCACAGACATTGACCACTTCAAAACCTACGTTCGCCAAGAGATTTTAGCCATTGACGAGAGCGTAGAAGAAGCCGAGAGACCTGCCGACTGCTTAACCATCGAATCTATAGCAAACAAACCACTGGTAGCCGTTTGACACCCGCCAGAATGTTTCTTGAAAATCTGGCAGACTGAGAGCATGTTTCGTAAGCGATCGCCCCACCATGACCTACACCACCACTGACTACAAACACATCCAACTGAACGATGCCGATGTACCCGTTATCACCGAGACCACCATGAAAGTAGTTGAGCTAGTAACCGCTCAGCAGGCTTACGGCTGGAGTCCTGAAGAGCTGCACTTTCAATATCCTCATGTCTCCCTGGGCAAAATTCATTCCGCGCTAGCCTACTACTGGGATCACAAAGACGCTCTAGACGCTGACATAGAACGCCGCGACAAAATGGTTGAAGAGCTTCGTCGGCAAACTCCCCCCTCACGCATTGAGCAGAAGCTGCGGGAACAAGGCTATCTGTCATGAGCCTGAAATTTTATATGGATGAAAACGTTCCGCGTCAGATTACGGTCGGCCTGCGCTTGCGCGGTATTGATGTCCTCACAGTACAGAAGGAGCAGCGCAGCGGCCAGAGCGATCCGGAGGTTTTAGCTAGGGCCACTGAATTAAACCGAGTCTTGTTTTCTCAAGATGACGACTTATTGGCCTTAGCTAAAGAACGACAACAGTCTGGAACTTTCTTTCCTGGGATTGTTTACGTTCGTCCCCGTACCACCAGCATTGGTGACTGCGTACACGATTTAGAACTCATTGCCAAAGTTTCTGCCTCAGAAGACTGCCATAACAAAGTGCAATACCTTCCTCTTTAACCATCACCCACTGTGATGCGCCTCTAACTCATGATTCCTTCTATCGTCGCCACTCAGGTTCGCAACTGCGTTTCCGACTATCTCCGCACCACTTTCCGGCCCACCACCCCAGGGTTTGAAGGCTTATTAGAGCGCTTCATCGCCGAACCAGACAACATTGGCCGAGGCCCCTACGTCTCCGTTGGCCTGCCCTTTCGCCCCGGCACCCACAGCGGCGACTTCTTCCCAGAGGTTCCTTTGGGCTTCACTCCTCACCTCCACCAAGAACGCGCTTTCGCCCGCCTCAGCCCGCCCTACTACCAATCCACACTGGTCGCCACTGGCACCGGCTCCGGTAAAACCGAATGCTTCCTGCTGCCCTTGCTAGAACACTGCCGCCAGCAAGCGAGCGCTTCAAACAATCAAGGCATCAAAGCCATCCTGGTCTATCCCATGAATGCCCTGGCCACCGACCAGGCCAAACGGATCGCCGAACTCATTCACAATACGCCTAGCCTCAACAACAAAGTCACCGCCGGACTCTACATCGGCGACAAAGACGACAGCCCCAGCCCTGTCATGGGGCCAAACAAAGTCATCACCGACAAACAAGTTATCCGCGACGCACCCCCCGACCTGCTGCTCACCAACTACAAGATGTTGGACTACCTGCTAGTGCAGCCCGAATCTCAAAAGCTCTGGCGCTACAACCAGCCTGACACCCTGCGCTACATCATCGTCGATGAATTCCACACCTTCGACGGCGCACAGGGTACAGACCTCGCCTGCCTGCTGCGCCGCCTCAAGCACCGGCTAAAAACGCCCCAGCAGCACCTCGCCTGCGTCGGCACCTCAGCAACACTAGGCAATGCCAGCAATAAAGCAGACATGCTGCGCTATGCCGAGACCATCTTTCAAGAAAGCTTCGATGAAAACGCCTTAATTGAAGAAGACCGTATTAGCGCAGGCGATTTCCTACACGACGCGCTGCTGAATATGCTGCCCGTCCCTGGCCCAGAGCAAATCGACAAACTGCAACCCGAAGCCTACAGCACCCCCGAAGCCTATTTGCTCGCTCAGGCAAAACTATGGCTGCAAGCAGAAGCACCTGAGCAGACGGCCCCGAACACACTCACCGACGACTGGCGGCTCGCCCTCGGACAAGAACTGAAAGCGCTGCCAATTGTCCATAACCTGCTGCGTATTTTAGCCGATGGCCCCTGCGACTACGGCTATCTATTAGAGAAGTTTGGTCAACGTCTCCATCTCATCACTAATGTCAGTACCCATGACCACACCGATTATCCTCACCGACTGCTTGATAGCTTACTGAGTTTAATTGCCACCGCTCGTCAGGAAGTAAAGCGAGATAATGGCAATCGTATCCTTCTCCCCTGGGTCACCCTGCGTGTCCAGCACTGGTTCCGCGAACTCAAACGTATGGTCGCCAGCGTCGAGGCCGAACCCAAACTGTTGTTTTCAGACGATCTCACCCCAGAACAGTTACAAAAAACGCTGCCTGCCCTCCACTGCCGCGACTGTGGTGCCACCGGCTGGGGAGGCGTTCGCCCCTCTGTCGGGGCCAATCAACTAGAATCTGGCGACCTGAAACGGTTCTATCAAAACTACTTTGCAAATAAGCCCTTAGTCGCCTACGTTTTTCCCTGCGACGACACCGAACCGGACTTCTCTCATCTATGCTCAGAATGCCTCAGCATTAGCGACTCGCAGGCAAAACACTGCCGTAGCTGCGGCCACGAGACCCTGCTTCGCGTTCAAATTCCCGATATCCTACGTGAAGAAAGCTATCAGGGTAAAAAACGCTCAGTCTCTAGCCACGATTGCCCATACTGCAACAGCAGCAGCGGCCTCTCAATTATTGGTGCGCAAGCCGCTAGTCTCACCAGCGCGATGATCGGTGTCCTATACGCCACTCCTTTTAATCAAGATAAAAAGCTTCTGACTTTCTCAGACTCCGTACAAGATGCGGCCCACCGCGCCGGGTTCTATGGCGCTCGCACCTATCGGACAACTTTGAGAACTGCGATCGCTCAAACCATCCTTGCCCACCCCGAAGGACTCTCCCTCGCTGAACTCACCGAGCAGTTCCCTCAGTTCTGGCAGCAGCGCCTAGCCTCTACCGCCAACTACGTCGCTACCTTCTTACCTACTGATTTGGAATGGCTGCGCGAATGGGATGACTTTATTCATAGCGATCGCGCCACCCTCGCTCCCGATAGCCGCCTACCCAACATCGTCAACGAACGCCTCACCTGGGAGATTGTCAATCAGTTCGGCCATCGCTCCGCCACCGGCCCCTCCTTAGAACGCAGCGGCCTCTGTGCCACCCAGTTTCCGCCCTCAGCATTAATAAAAGCGGTAGAACAACTCCATCTCACGCTATCTAACGAGATCGAAGCTCTCCGAGACGTTCCCCCCAACCAAATCCATCAGTTTTTACTGGGCCTTCTACACCATCTGCGGCATCGCGGCGGCATTTTGCAACCCGCGACTATAGACACCGGCTATCTTTCTAACGGCGGCAATACATTCCTGCTTCAAAAGCCGACATACATGCCTCGATTAGGGCCAACCGTGCCCACGCCCATTTTCTGGGTCAACGCCTCAGCCAAAGCCAAATCTTTTGAGCAAGTCATTAGCCCAGGCAACCGCTCTAGCTGGAGTGAAGACTGGACTCAGCGCCTGCTAGCCAGTGAAACTCTGTTGCTTAAAGAACAAATTATCGAAGTCCTACACCATGCCTTAGACAGCCTCGTAAGTGCCAATCTGTTGGAAGAAAAAGCTTGCGGAGACGGCAGAGCTTGGGGCATTCCCACAACAACGTTAAACATTCTCCCTAATGGCCAAGTGCTAGCCTGCGACAGTTGCAGTCACCAGCTCACCGCCACCCCTGCTGAGCAGGACGTTCTTATCGGCATGACCTGCCTCTCTCAAAGCTGCCAGGGTCACTATCAGCCGGATGCTCGCATCGGTCTAACTTACTATCGCAACCTCTACCGTAAAGGCGAAGTGCATCGCATCGTCGCCGCCGAACACACCGGACTCTTAACCCGATCCAACCGAGAATGGTTAGAGAAAAGATTCATCGACCACCAGCGGCGCTGCGACCCCAACCTGATTTCAGCCACCTCCACCCTGGAGATGGGTATCAACATTGGTGACTTATCTACCGTACTGCTCTGTTCTGTCCCGCCCGCAGTTTCCAACTTTCAGCAGCGCATCGGTAGAGCCGGTCGCCGCGATGGAAATGCCTTCGTCGGCATCGTCGCCAACGGAACACCCCATGATCTTCACTTTTACGCCGACCCCATGCGAATGGTCAACGGTAATGTAGAAGCCGCAGGCTGCTATCTAGACGCTTCAGCGATTTTGCAACGCCAGCTCACTGCCTTTTGCTTGGATACCTGGGTCGCTACAGGTATCACCCGCCAGGAATTCTCCCCAAACCTGAGCGATGTGCTGAATGCGATTGAACGCACTGACCTGGATCGCTTTCCTTACAACTGGCTCAGCTACATCAAAACTCATCAGGGCGAGCTGCTAGAGACTTTTCTAAGACTCTTTGAAGACACAATTACCGAGCAAACCCGCGCTGAAATCACCACATTCATGGAAAAAGGAGAGGAAAAAGAAGGGGGACTGCGCTGGCAAATTTTGAATCGACTTGAAGGCGTACGCCAGGAAAGAACGAGACTCAGCAGCCAGATTAAAAACATCGGCGGCAAAATCAAAAAGTACAAAGAGAACCCCGCTGCGCTGCAAGACGAAGAGCATCTCGCTGAGCTAGAGCGCGAGCGCATGGGCTTTCGAGCCTTGATGAAGGATTTGAATAAGAAACACATCCTCAACTTTTTAACCGATGAAGGCTTGCTGCCCAACTACGCTTTTCCCGAAGCAGGCGTTACCCTACGCTCAATTTTGTGGCGACAAAAACAACCTGCCGAACAGTCCAACGGCAAAAAGTACGAGACGTTTACACTCACCTACGAACGGCCCGGTGCCCTGGCTATTCGAGAGCTGGTGCCCAGCGGCGTGTTCTACGCGGAGGGTCGAAAAGTCAAGATTGACCAAATCGATCTAAAGCTCTCAGAGCCGGAGGACTGGCGGATCTGTCGAAGCTGTAATTATGCGATTCAGGCTATGGAGCCGGAGGCTAGTACCAAAGCTTGCCCCCGCTGTAGCGACGCCATGTGGAGCGACCAAGGCCAGCTCCGCCGAATGCTGCGCCTCCGGCAGGTGATGGCCACCACCTCAGACAAAGGTAGCCGCCTTGGAGACGATAGCGAAGATCGCAACTCATCTTTTTTCCAGCGCCATTTGCTCGTCGATTTCGATCCGGCCTACCGCGAAAAAACGTTTTTAGTCAAAGAGAAAGACTTTCCCTTCGGGTTTGAATATATCTCGCAAACTACCTTCCGAGAAATCAACCTGGGAGAATCGCTCGCCAACGGAGAATCTGTTTCATTAGCTGGTCAAAAGTTCACTACTCAAGGATTCAAAGTCTGCCGTAGCTGCGGTAAGGTGATGCGTGGCAAGGTGGATAAGTTCACTGCCAAAGACCACATGATTAACTGCCAGTGGCGCGATAAGCCTGAGCAAACTAAAGCGATCGACGTACTGTATCTCTACCGGGAGTTTCGCTCCGAAGCGATTCGCTTTCTGATGCCCGATGAAAAGTTTTGGACGCCCCAGGGACTGCACTCATTTATCGCAGCTCTACAGCTCGGCCTCAAGCGAAAATTTGGCGGCAAAGTCGATCATCTGCGAACCCTGATCAGCGAGGAGCCTCAGCCGGGTTCTAGCTTGCGAAAGTCGTTTTTATATCTCTACGATGGCATCCCTGGCGGAACCGGCTATCTAAGACAGCTTATTCGAGACCCTGATTCTCTCGGCGATGTCTTCAATCAGGCGCTAGCTGTCCTCAGATCCTGTGGATGCGACGATGGCTGCTATAGCTGTTTGTTTGCCTACCGCAACAGCTTTGACCAGGATCAAACCAGCCGAAAATGGGCCAGAGATTTACTTGGCACCATCGCTAAACACTGGCCGCAGCTTGAGGAAACTTCAGAAGGACTCTCCGCCATTCGTCTCAACAGCAATTTTGAGAGCGAGCTAGAGCGTCGCTTTATCGAAGCCATTCGGCAGTACAGCGGCAAAGCCTATGGTGGCGCAGCCCCTCAGCTACGGAACGACATTATCAATGGACGGGCCGGATACTACCTAAAGGTGGGCGATCGCGCCTGGATTATCGAAACGCAAGTTCCCCTCGGCCCCAGCGACGGCGTAGAGATTCCCTCTAGAGCAGACTTCGTGCTCAGACCCGCCTCTAACCGCGTGGATAGCCAGCCAATCGTCATTTTTACAGACGGTTGGGAATATCATAAAGACCGCATTGGAGACGACTTACAGCAGCGCCTAGCCATTATCCGCAGCGGTCAGTTTCACTGCTGGTCGCTTACCTGGGAGGATGTCGCCGCGCAGCTAGAGCCTGCCAAGATTGCTTCAACTCGACTAGATGGTCTCACCTGCCAACTCAACGAGCGATTTATTCAAGGCCAGATCCAGGTCTATCAGCAGTACGAATGCACCGACTTACAGCCCCTAGAGCAGCTCAGCAGCTTTGAGTGGCTGATGAACTACTTAGCTGAGCCGGATGCTAATCAGTGGCAGCGATGGGCCATGCTGCGAACCTTTGCTCAGGCTAATCCCGCTTCTCTAAAAGATGCAGCCCTACAGCAGCAGTGGTCTGAACAAATTCAGACTCAGCTCGGCCCAGAACCGCTGGATTATTGGGAACTGCCCGAGAAGTTTTTGAATGCAAAGGTGCCAGTATCCTCGGCGTTGACCATTCGGAGCGCGGTGGATTTAACCCGTCACCGGCAGACAGATGCTACTGGCAGCTTTGTTTTGCTAACGCTAAACGACGCGCCAATGGCAGAGATGGAGACCTTAAAAGCTAGCTGGAATGAAACGCTGAGATTGCTGAACCTCTACCAGTTCTTACCCCATGTCTATGCCTGCACTCTAGCCTCAGGCTCCTCTTCCGCGCCTGTCTTATTGCCTGATCTGTTCGCAGCGCAGGCGACAACTGTAATTCCAGATCCGCCTTGGCAGGAGATTGAGGAGCTGGTTTTAGAAGAAGCACTCCTACCTGCAATCGCGCAAATGCAGCAGGCCCACTGGCCGCTGCCTGAAGCGGGATACGAACTGGCTAATTCACAGGGCGCGGTGGTGGCAATCGCAGAGTTAGCCTGGATTGATCGTCGTATTGCCGTTGTGCTTACCGCTGGCGATCGCACTACATTTTTCGACAATGGCTGGCTCGCCATCAGCCCAAAAGAACTATCCGACACCTTCGACACCCTTAGCAGCAAACTAACAGGAGACATCTAGATGAGCTTGCAACAGAATTTTCGCTTAGCTATTTCAGACGATTTTTTCGACGCCTACAGCCGTCTGCCGCGTAAGGCGCAGAGCAAAATCTCCGAGTTCATCAATCGCTTTCGCCAAGACCCCACCCGCCCCGGCCTTAACTACGAGTCAATTCAGGGCAGCAAAGACAAAAATATGAAATCGGTGCGGATAGACCAAGCGCACCGAGCAATTGTGCTAAAGCCTGATCAGGGCAGTGTCTACCTTTTGCTGTGGGTCGATAAACATGATGACGCCTACAACTGGGCAAAGCGTAGAACCTGCTTGGTCAACGAAGTCTCGGGTGCCCTTCAGATTGTTGATATTGAAGATGCCGCTGTGACGGCTGAAAAGCTGAGTCAGCGAAACGCCAGCAGCTCTACTGGTCGGTTTGAAGATATTAAAGATAAGCACCTGATGCGCTTAGGAGTGCCTGAAATCTTACTTCCGGCGCTTCGCCAAGTCGTCACCGATGATGATGTTGAGCAAATCTTGCCTCATCTTCCCCGTGAAGCTAGCGATGCTATTTTGATGCTAGCCGCCGACTACGACTTGGAAACCGTCTTCCGTCAGCTAGAGAAAACCCAGGCGACTCAGCCGGTTAACCCTGACGATCTAGAAACTGCGCTTCAGAATGACGACAGCTTAAGTCGCTTTATGGTCATCACCGATGACACCGCACTCGATGAAATGCTGGCGGCTCCCTTAGAAAAGTGGCGCGTTTTTCTGCACCCTACCCAGCGCAAGCTGGTTGAACGCGATTGGAATGGGCCAGTGCGCGTACTAGGCGGAGCGGGTACAGGAAAAACCGTCGTTGCGATGCACCGGGCAAAGTGGCTCGCTCAAAATCGCTTTACCGATTCTAGCGATCGCATCTTGTTTACAACGTTCACCAAAAATCTAGCCGTTGATATTGAAGCGAACCTCAGATCCATCTGTTCGCCTGAGCAGATGCGTCGCATTCAGGTAATAAATCTCGATGCCTGGGTCGCAGAGTTTTTACGGCAAGAGGGCGTAGATCTTCGACTGGCCTATGGAGAAGACTCTCGCCATGAGTGGGAAGAGGCGTACACGCTAGCGCCGACTGAATTGGGACATCCTCTCAGTTTCTATCAAGAAGAATGGCGAGACGTTGTTCTCTCTCAAAGCTGCCAAACGCTGCGAGATTATCTCAAAGCTCGGCGCGTAGGAAGAGGAACCAGATTAAGTCGAAAGCAGCGTCAGCTACTGTGGCCAGTCTTTGAAGAATATCGCAATCTACTAAGGGAGCAGGGACTTAGAGAACCCGATGATGCGATGCAAGATGTAGCTCGAATGGTTGAAGAAAAAGGCGCAGATGCCTTTCCGTATAAGGCAGTCATAGTAGACGAGGCTCAAGATATGAGTCCAGCCGCCTTTAGTCTGCTGCGAGCGTTGGCACAGCCTTCCCGTAGGGAAATCACAGGCAATCCTGACAAAAACGATCTCTTCATCGTCGGCGATGCTCACCAGCGGATCTACGGCAAAGTGGTGACGCTCAGTCAGTGTGGCATCGACATACGCGGTCGCGCCCGCAAGCTACGCCTCAACTACCGCACTACAGATGAGACTCGCCTTTGGGCAACCGCTGTCCTTCAAGGAATGGCCGTAGATGATTTAGATGGTGGAACAGATTCGCTCAAAGACTATCGCTCTTTGATGCACGGAGAAGAGCCGTTTGTCAGAGGGTTTGAGACGTTTCAAACAGAAGTAGACTACCTTCGCCAGGTGATTTTAGATATTCAAGCTTCGGAAAGCCAGTCCGCCGGCATCTGCCTCGCTGTGCGGACTAATGCTTTAGTCGAGAAGTATCTCGCCGCGCTCAAGGCTGAGAATATTCCGATCAAAAAGATCTATCGCAGCCAGCCAGATAATCCGGCTGACGGGGGCGTTAGAATTGCGACGATGCACCGCGTCAAAGGTTTACAGTTCGACTATATGCTTTTGCCCGCTCTAGGCGAAGAGAATCTACCGTTGGCTTTAGCGCTAACCCAGTGCTCAGATGAAACCGCCAAACAGCGTTTTATAAATAGCGATCGCAGCCTGCTACACGTTGCAGCAACCAGAGCTAAGAAACGTGTTTTTGTGACATACTGCGGCGAACCCAGTATTTTCTTGGGTGGTAACTGAATCTGCTCTGTCCTCTGGCTTCCTAATAGTTCTAACGCCTCAGCATTTGGCTCAATAGTGCTAGCTCAGGCATGAAATCAGGTACAAAAATTGATATCTCGGGTATGGCCTCGTGTAGGCAGTTGGCAATATGAAGTTGTTGATTAAACAGGCTAATCGGAGACTGGGCAAAGAAATGAGAATCTATCTGGATAACAGCCTGTGGAAAACGCCCGCATCCTTTATACATCAACCACTCCGCTAGGGGTTTACGAAAGCAGGGGGGTTTCAGCAATCGCCAGACCCCCACACAAAACAGAAAAAAGCTTGGAAAACAAATCATCTATCGTAAGCAATCGCAAAAAACGGCTCTTCAACCTCGAAACCTCCCAAAAACCGAGAACTCACCTAACATCACTGCTGCTTTCGCCGCGCCCCCAGCGCTACATACGCCCCATTTCCCGCATGACCCACCAGTGTTACCTGATTATTCGCTGCTAACACATACTCTTGCTGAAGCTCAGCGCTATTCAAATGCGCTACTGTGCCTCGCACATACACTACCAACACTTTTCCATTTCCCGTCACCGCTCGCACAGTATCAATCTGCCGTTGCGCCCACTGCTCACTTTCTGCCGTCAGCTTCCCCTTATCCGTCACAACCTGCGCCGACCCATCCGCCCCCTTTGCATTCTGCAAATCCACAATCACCACATCCGCTTCAGAGCGCCGAATCTGCTCAGCGCGATCGCAAAATGAAACCTGCCGAAATCCGCGTTGTTTTACCAAATGCAGCTCCTCCGGCACGGCCCCGCCTCCCGGCAAATAATAATCCACCAGCGTCTGCCCAATCACCCGCTCCGTCTTCGCACTCATCTCCCAATAGCGAAACTCTTCTTCTACCCGCGCTTTAATGTGGCTATCCATTTCTTCGCGCACCATCTGCGCAGCCACTACCTTCGCATCCTGTAAGTTGTTCTTAAAAAACCAGGTCAGCAACGCACCAATAATGCCTAGAAATCCCAAAAACGCACTGTTCGTTTTTAGAATGAACTCCAACTGCTTTTGCAATACCGCCGCTTCCGTAGAAGGCACATCGCCTGCAACTGGCGTCAGCGATACCGCCGCGATAATCACCGCCGCGATCGCCACAATCAGCAGCCCTAAGCTAAGGGCTTTCCAAACGGTCGTCGTCTGAGTCTCAAGTCTATTAGGCATATCTATTATCACTCGTTGAGCTTCAGTCTACAATGGAGATGCCGCAACGTCTAAAGCCTCACAAGCATGATCTCAACCCGCGCACGTACTGGTCTTACACCACAAGAATATTTAGCCTGGGAAGTACAGCAGCCATTGCGGTACGAGTACTTCGATGGAGACGTTTTCGCGATGGCGGGGGGAACGCTCCCTCATGCCGACATTGCACTCAACATTGCTAGCCGGGAGCACGTCATTCTCTGACGGAAGAAATAACGTCAAGTTGTTTATTGAGGTAG
>QBMC01000128.1 GCA_003242035.1 Nodosilinea foveolarum
CGCAGCACTTTCGGGTTTTCATCAGCGAGTTTGTGGGCTGATGCGACGTTCTCAAAAATAGCGTCAGTCTCAGGCACTTTCTTACGCGGTTTCACTTTTTGTGTTTTTTTAGGCGGTAGCCCATCCGATTAAGCATCGTACCGATAGTCTGACGCGTGGGTAAAGCCTCATCGGTATAGCCTTTCTCTTCTATTAGCGCGTCTCTCACCGCTTGGGCACTCACCCTAGCATAGTAAAACAGGGTTCTCAGTTGTGGGTCTGCCTGCGACTGTCCATCCACTAACTGCCGGATGTCTGCCTCTAATTGGGGCTGTTTCTCTTCCGTCGTTTGGTCGCCTCTGGCTAGATAATTATCCATACATACGACACCCACTCGGCGTTCATGCAGACCTAGTTGAACCGCTGCGCGGCCCCAGCCGAGATAGGTTTCTGTTTTCCTCGCTGAACTATCGAAATAGTCTGCTGCAACCTGGGACATAAACGCACGCTTCTTTGGACCGGTTAGCTTCTTGGCCGCATCTTTCAAAGTCGCTTTCACACGGTCTTCTAACATTAAGTACCCTCATAATCAGGGTACTCGGCGGCGTCACCGGTTACCCTTGGCTGATCAGACTTTCATTATTGCCGGTAATCTATTCTTTTGCTAGCCCCTTATTCCTAGCACCTCTCTGACTCTGATCGGAATAGTAACCTGCCCTTTTGTAGTAACACGCATAACTCTGTATTGTGCCTTCAAATAAAGTAATGCCATCATGGTATTACTTTATTTAGTAACCGTTGGCAGAATAGTCAACGCCGCTCTGACGCGATGTGGAGATGGGTTACAGCCGCGATCGCAAAAATGAATCCTGACATAGAATGCTGAGTATATTCACCCACACAAAAGACCTATGCCAAAAGCTGAAGTCTCACTAAAAAGAGATAGGAATGTAAGCATCAAAACCCTACCACCTGGTCCTTCGGGCTATTTGCTCTTCACGATGGACAGGCTTCAATCGCAGCCTCTAGAATATTTGGGTGAGATGTGGCATCGCTACGGCGACCTAGTGAGACTGCCCGTAATGCCCGGACTGAATATCGTGCTCTCGACTCATCCCGACCACGCGGAGCACATTCTCAGCACTCATGCAGACCGCTATGATAAGTCCGACTTTTTTCTGAATGCGATGGGCGCGGTGCAGGGCGCAGGGCTGTTTACCAGTGAAGGTGAGTTTTGGCGATCGCACCGCAAATTAGCACAGCCCGCTTTTCACCAAGCACAGCTCATTAAACTACATAGCGTCATGCTGAGCTGCGTTCAGTCTCTAATTCGAGAATGGGAAGAAAAACCAGAAGGAGAAGTCATTGACATTGCGGATGAAATGACCCGACTCACGCTAAAAATTGTCAGTCTGACGCTGTTTAGCGTAGATATTAGCGGTGAGTCTGATCAGTTGAGAAGCGCTCTGGTAACGGGCATTCGCTACGTTTACCGGCGGATGACTGCGCCGCTTTCCCCGCCGCTGTGGGTGCCGACGCATCAGAACCGAGAGTTTCGTCAGGCGAAGAAAACGATAGATCGGATTGTTTTAGAGATTATTCGCTCGCGCCGAGAACAGCCGACTGAGAATGTCGATTTGCTGTCGATGTTGTTGGCCGCTAAAGATGAAGAAACGGGCGAGGGAATGAGCGATCGCGAACTCCTTAACGAAGTGATTACCCTGATCAACGCCGGACATGAAACAACTGCCACGACGCTAGCCTGGACATGGCAGTTGTTGGGAACACACCCCGAAGTGATGGCTCAGATGCAAGCTGAAATAGACGACGTTCTGCAAGGGGGGCCGCCCACTTTTGACAAGCTGCCGCAGCTTCAGTACATCCGCCGCGTTTTTGACGAATCCTTACGACTGTGTCCGCCGGGGATGAGTCTTGCGCCTAGAGTCGCCAAAGAAGATGACGAGATTGGGGGCTATCGGATTCCTAAAGGCAGCATTCTCAACATCGCCACTTACTACACGCTGCGTCATCCAGACTTTTGGCAAGATCCAGAAACCTTCGATCCAGATCGGTTTCTCCCAGAGCGCGTAGCCCAACGGCCCAAATCTGTTTATATGCCTTGGGGCGGTGGCCCGCATATTTGCATTGGTAAAAACTTTGCGGTGATGGAGTCGATGATGATTTTGAGTGCGATCGCCCAACGCTTCCAAGTCAAATTAGTTTCCCAGCAGCCCGTTGAAATCGATCCGCGATTTACCCTTCGGCCCAAGCACGGCGTCAAGGTTACGCTTAACAAAAGAATATAGGGCAAAAGAAGATAGAGGAAGACTTGCAGAAAACCTATTTAATCAACAGATAGATCACCATGGACAACGACGGTCTATCGTCATTACGCCCCTCGCATTTGCCACCTTCATCATTTTCAATATGCTCACTTCTAGTTCTCAAGGCCCTGCTATCAAGCAGCTTCAGCGCCATCTCAACGCCCGATTAGAACAGCTCGATATGCTCACCCATAGCGCCGTTCAGGTAACGGGCGTCTTTGATGGCGATACGCTGCTGGCCGTGAAATACCTGCAATGCCTCGGCGGACTGTCCGTAGATGGCCGAGTAAATGAGCCGACTCAACGCTTTATAGAACACGGAACCTCGGCCCTACAAACGCTGTCTGTTGGCAGCAGAGGGACTGCCGTCTGCGCTGTGCAGCGATCGCTCATTACGGCACAGATTTCGGTTGTTGCAGATGGCAAATTCAAGCAATTTACCGAGCTGGGTGTAAAACGATACCAGCAAATTTTTGGACTGGTAGACGACGGTATTGTGGGGCCGAAGACTTGGGAGAAGATTGTGCGATCGCGCCTCAAAACCATTCCCTGTATAGCCCTTTTACCTAATCCCTATAGCGTTTCTCAGTGTGACAGTATGATCCAGTCGCATAGCGTCGAGCAGTCAGCCCTAAACGGCCAACTATAATCGAGGCTAGGTTTCTTTTCTCATCGCTATGCCTCTCGATCTTGCCCGCTTTTACAAAGCCGCGAACCCTAGCCGTCCGCTCAAAATTGCTCAGCGAGAAGATCGCCGATACTACATCGACTTTTCCTCGGTGCGGGGCGGCGATACCGTCAGCGAAATTGGCCGAACCATTATACGGCTTTCGCCGACTGAGCCGACGACACAGCTCTTTACCGGACACATTGGCTGCGGCAAGTCTACCGAACTCTTTCGGCTAAAAGGCGGACTAGAACAACAAAATTACCACGTTGTTTATTTCGAGTCGGATAGAGATTTAGAGATGGCTGATGTGGATATCAGCGATATTTTGCTGATGATTGCCCATCAGGTGACCGAAGGGTTGGAGTCGGTGGGTATTCGGCTAAGGCCCACTTATTTAGAGAAGATGTTTCGGGGGCTGATGGGATCTTTGAGATCGCCCGTAGAAGTCAGCGACGTGAGCTTTTCGGTAGGCATTGCGAGCATTACCGCCAAAGCCAAGGAAAGCCCCGAAATGCGCAGCCAGCTCAGGCAATATTTAGAGCCACGTACTAAAAGCATTATCGACGCCATTAACGAAGAAATTTTAGACGTAGCGGATAAGCAGCTTCAGGCGCAGGGCAAGCGCGGACTGGTGGTGATTGCCGATAATTTAGACCGGATCGATCCGATTCGTCGGGCCGATGGCCGCAGCCAGTCTGACTATCTTTTTGTGGATCGAGGCGAGCAGCTAAAGCGGCTAAACTGCCATATGATTTACACGATTCCGCTGGCGCTAATCTTTTCAGATGAATTGCCGCGTCTTTCTAATCGTTTTGGCACCGCGCCCAAGCTGCTGTCGATGGTGCCGGTAAACACGCGCGCGGGTGAGCCGTTTGCGAGAGGGCGACAGCTTTTACAAAGGATGGTGATGGTTCGAGCTTTTCCGATGCTGTCTGAAAGCGAAAGATGGCAGCAGATTGATCAGGTATTTGACTCGGCTAATACGCTAAATCGGCTGGTGACGATTAGCGGTGGCCATATGCGAAACCTGATGCGGCTGCTGTACGGCTGCTTGCAAAAAGGCGATCCGCCGATTACGCTGGCCGTATTAGAGTCTGTGATTCGCGATGAGCGGGACGCGCTGATGAGTCTGATTGATGCGCAGGAGTGGGCGCTGCTATTTGAGGCGATTAGTCAGGGAGATGAGCAGGGCAACGAGAATTACAATCCGCTGTTGCGAAGTCTCTTTTTATACGAGTACCGAGATGATGAGGGCCGATGGTTTGGGCTAAATCCGGTGCTGGCAGAGACCAAAAGGTATCGAGACTGGCAGGCTAGCCGTTAGGCGTGATCCGCTGACGGGGTGGCTTTGCGATCGCGTCTAAATAACAACGAGCCTAAATAACAACGATAGAATACAAAAGCCTCGATCTAAATGACTATGGCAAGCGAGCAAAAGCTAGACATCATCACCTACAACAAAAACGCGCTGAACAATCTGCGGCGAGCCATTGTGCTGGGCCAAGGGCAGTTTTCGCTGATTTTGGCGCGGGCAAATTACCGGCGGCTGCGCAAAGTGCTGATTGCAGAACTCAGCAGCCAACTTCATCTAGATATCGCCTTCTTACCGGCTGATACGACCAGTCTTAGAGCCGCCATTCTCGCTGGACAATCCACCCTTAGGCCCGTTGAGAACGCGCAGGCACTCATGGTGACCGGGCTAGAGAAAATCAGCGAGCTGGAGCGGTTGCTCAAATCTGCTAACTTAGGGCGCGACGAGCTGCCCAAAACCTTTGCTTATCCCGTTGTGCTGTGGGTCAACGACGCTGTCCTTGCTCAGCTTAATCGCTATGCGCCCGACCTTAAAAGCTTTGCGGCGTCGCCGATCAGGTTTGAGTATCCGCTGCGATCGCTCACTGCCGCCCTCACTACACAGGCCAACAACACCTTTACTCAAGTTCTTAATACCAATCGGGGTATCGGTTTTGGCGGCATTCTACCCAAAAGCGATGACCTCGCGGAGCAGATAGCGAGTCAGGAGCTGGCTTTTGCCTTAGCAGAGCTAGAAACGGAGCGAATAGATAAAAGGCTGCTGGCCAATCTGTTGTTTTTACAGGGTCGAAATCTTCACCAGCAAGCAGACTTAGACCGCGCTCGCAGCTATTACGAAAAAAGTTTGCTTTATTGGCAGCAGCAGGCGAGTGAAAACGAACATGAAATAGAAGAGAGAGAACGTCACGATACTAAGCTCACCAGCCTGGACAGGCAAACTGTTCTATGTTTTCACTTGGGGCTGTGGTGGAAAAGCCACGCTCAGATCAGCGCCAAACGCAACGCGGCGCTTCAAAAGGCCAGACGTTATTTTGAGCAAACGCTGGCAACCTTTAGACGGTGTGGCCGATATGACCGCACGGCGAGGTTTTTGCTGGCCTTAGCTGAAGTGCTGCAAAAGCTGGAAGACTGGCCCGCTCTGCAACAGCTAGCGCAAGAAGGCGTCCGGCTGCACCATAACGACTTTCCGCGCCTTGCTCGTGACTATGGCTATCTGGCTGAAGTGGCTTTAGAATACTATAAAGACAAGCCTAAGGAGAAGCATCTGAGTGAGGCCCAAGGCTTCGCCCAGCAAGCCCTAGAGCTAGCTAAGCAAGCGGTTCATGCGCTTCAGGGCAAGCCTAGTGTCGATGTTGTTCAGGCCACGGCGCTGCGCTATCATGCGGGGTGCTATTTGTATTTATTGGCGATCGCCCAGCAGCTTCAGGGCCAGTCAGAAATTGCCATCCAAAATTTAGAAAAAGCTAGAGTCTACGTCCATCCTAGCTACGACCTCTCGCTGCATCTCAATGTTTTGAAGCGGCTAAGAGATCTCTATTTTAATCGCCAGCAGTACGTCCAAGCCTTTGAAGTGAAGCTGGCTCAGCGTAGAATCGAAAGTCTCTTTGGCCTGAGAGCCTTTATCGGAGCCGGTCAGATTCAGCCCCCCAAAGAGGCATCGCCATTTTTATCCCTGTCTGAGTCTCTTCGCCTAGAACAACCTCCAACAGCAGCGGCTCAAAAAGTATTAGCTGCCGAAATTCGGGCCTCGGGTCGCGCCCAGGATATTGAGGCGATCGCATCTCGGCTCAGTCAGCCCCGTTACCCGTTAGTGGTCGTACACGGACAATCAGGCGTTGGTAAAAGCTCCACGCTACAGGCTGGACTCGTTCCCAAGCTCCAAACGCTGACCAGTGAAGGCCGATCCATTTTGCCCGTTTGGGTTGATAGCTACAGTCACTGGGTAGAACAGGCCGACAAAGACTTAACTCGGCGCGTTCAGGAGAAGTTCACGTTAGTCAATTTCTCGGTAGATTTGCCGCTACATGGTGCTACTAATACCGCTAACAATTCGCCTGATTCACCTGCTGTTGAACAATATTCAGCTAGTTCAGCAGACTTACTCATTCGACTCAAAGCGCTAACGGAACAAACCTATCAACAAGTGGTTCTCATTTTCGATCAGTTCGAAGATTTCTTTCACAAAAATCCAACCCTAGCCCAGCGCCAAACACTTTATGCATTTCTTCGCGACTGTCTCGACGCGCCTTACATCAAGGTCGTGCTCTCCTTGCGCGAAGACTTTCTTCACTACCTTCTAGAATGGGATCGCAGCGCCGATTTGAGCATTATCAACAATGATGTTTTGGGGAGAGATATTCGCTATTATCTCGGAAGCTTTACGCCTGACGCTGCTAAAACGCTAATTCACCAGTTAACAAACGCCGCCGGATTTGTCTTAGAAGACGATCTCATTGCCGCTTTAGTAGAAGACTTGGCGGCGACAACCGGAGAGGTTCGCCCGATTGAGCTACAGGTGGTGGGCGCACAGCTAGAGCGAGAAAATATTACCACGCTAGATCAATATCAGGCTCTGGGACAATTCTCTTCTGATGGAACAACTTCTAAAAACCAGCTACTCGAAAACTTTATCAGCCACGCTATTCAAGACTGTGGTACTGAAAATGCAGAAGCCGCTAGCGCAATCCTCTATATTTTGAGCGATGGACTCAATGAGAGTAGCGATCGCCCCCTCAAAACTCGCTTAGACATAGAAGAAGCTCTGGCCGCCGCCGATTTAACCCCATCGCCTCAACAGATTCACCTCATCCTAGATATTCTAATCGGCTCAGGACTGGTTTTTGAGCGGCTAGAAGTCTCGGGAATCCGCTACCAGCTCGTTCACGAATATCTCTCTGACCTGATTCAAAAGCAACAGCAGCCGGGACTTATCGCCGCCTTACAAACAGAGCGCAGCCGCCGCCAGCTTACCGAAGCCCAGCTAGAGAAGGCGCTTTCGGCCCAAAGCGACAACCTGGCTCAAACAATTATTGCCAAACAAGCCGCTACCACCGCAGAAATTAAGGCTTTGATTTCAGTCGCGCGATCGCTCCTACTCTCGGGCCAAAGCTTAGAGGCTTTAGCCCAGGCTACCCGAGCGGCTAAGCAAATTGCAGGCTCCTCTATCGGCAACAACCCGCTGCTAAAAATGCAGACGGCCCTCTGCCTAGACGCCGCCATTCGCAGCATTCGAGAGAAAAACGAGCTGGTCGGCCATCGCAACTGGGTGGTCGCGATAGACTGCAACCGGACCGCCGAGAGAGAAATTATCGCTTCAGCCAGCGACGATAGTACCGTAAAGCTGTGGACACCCAAAGGAGAGATTATTCGCTCTTTAAACCATCCGGCGGGCGTGGCCGATGTGCAATTTAGTCCCGACGGCACCCTATTGGCGAGCGCCTGCCTAGATCGCACCATCCGACTTTACCGGGCCAACGGCGACTTTATCCGCGCCATCGAAACCCCGCTCGCCAGCGTAACCAGTCTGGCCTTTAGCCCTACCGAGCCTTTACTAGCCGCCACTTACAGCGACACCTTCGTGCGCCTGTGGAACTTAGATGGCACTCTGGTTCGCACGCTAGAAGGGCACGAAGACTGGATCAGGACGGTAGCCTTTAGCCCCAATGGTCAAATGATTGCAACGGGCGGAGAAGACCGAACGGTGCGCCTGTGGAAAGTGAGCGGCGAGCTGATTTGCCTGCTGAAGGGGCATCGGGGTTGGGTGCGCAGTATTGCCTTTAGCCCCGATAGTAAAACGATTGTTTCCGCAGGCGATACGAATACGTTAAGGCTGTGGAGTCGGGAGGGCCACCGACTCAAAACGCTGTACGGCCATGAAGACTGGGTGCGCAGCGTAGCTTTTAGCCCGGATGGGCGGCGGATCGCTTCGGGCGGCGACGACCAAACGATTCGCATTTGGTCTGCTAGCGGCACCGTTGAACAAGTCTTCAATCAGCGCAGCAGCGTTCATAGCGTTACCTGGCGCGCCAACAGCCAATCTGTTGTTTCGGGTGGAGACGACGATCAGGTTCACCTTTGGCAGTTAGCAGGCCCGCCCGAACCGGTCTGTCAGGCTCATTCGAGTATTGTGTGGAGCGCCCGGTGGCATCCTCACGCCGATAAAATTCTCTCTGCTAGCGGCGACAACACGCTTAAGATTTGGGATGGGCAGGGGAACTTGCTGAAGTCTATTGGCGGACATGAGAAGGGGACGCATAGCGCCCAGTGGAGTCCAGACGGACTGTTTTTTGCTTCGGCGAGCGCTGATTATTCGGTGAGGATTTGGGATGCGGAGGGGGAGTTTGTGCGATCGCTCATCGGTCACGGGGATGCGGTATGGCAGGTTTGCTACAGTCCTAATGGCAGAACGTTGGCATCGGTGAGTAGCGATCGCACCCTGCGCCTCTGGACAACTAAAGGCAGCCTAATTAAAACCTACAGCGACCATACCGACACCGTTTGGCACGTTGACTTTAGCCCCGATGGACAGCATCTAGTGACCGCTAGTGAAGACAATACCCTGCGGCTGTGGCATGTAGAAAAAGGTCTGTTGCAGACGATTCCAGCTCATGAGGGCGGGGTTTGGTGCGCTATCTTTAGCCCTAAAGGAGACTTTATTGCTTCGGGTGGCGCAGATGGAGACGTGCGGCTGTGGGCTGTTTCGACCCAGAATGAACAGCTTATAGTAGAGCCGAAGCCATCCATTTTTAGAGGTCATCGAGATTGGGTAAGAAGCCTGAGCTTTAGCCCGAATGGAAACTTCATCGCCTCTGCCAGCGACGATGACACCGTACGTTTGTGGTCTATCACGGCTGAAACGCTGACCAAGCAGAATGCAGAAGAAAGCGGCGAGAGCCAACTGTTACCGCCGTTAACCGGGCACAAAGATGTGATTTGGGACGTTGATTTCGATCAAACCGGAGAGAGACTTGTCTCGGCCGGGGCAGATGGCACCATGAGAATTTGGGATTTGCGGCTAGAAACGCTCGCTGAGAAAGGCAGTCGCTGGTTAGAAGACTGGCTGGCGGCTCGGCCTGAATTGGCAAAGCAGCTTCGTTGAGCAAGAAGTGGCGATCGCTAAGACTGGCGGGTCAGTTCGCCTAACAGCTTCAACAGCGCATCATGATCGATGGGCTTGACCATATGAGCGTCGAAACCAGCCTCGCTCGATTTAAGCCGATCCTCCGGTTGTCCCCAGCCGGTCAACGCAATTAGCACCATCGCTTGCCCCCAGTCCTGCTGGCGAATCTGGCGGGCGACCTCGTAGCCGTTAAGCTTGGGCAATCCGATGTCGAGTAACACCACCTGGGGGCGAAACGCTTCGGCAGCGGCCACCGCCGCTAACCCGTCGTGAGCGGTTTGAGTGCGATCGCCGGTCATTTCAAACAGCATTTCTAGCGTCAGAGCCGAATCTTCATTATCGTCTACGATCAAAATGCGGCGATCGCCCTCGCTCGCTCCCGCATCATCGGCACTGGGCAAGGGCGCTTCGCTTCCCTCAACAACGGGCAACCGCACAATAAACTCGCTGCCCTGCCCAATGCCAGAACTGACCGCTTCTACAGACCCTTGGTGCCTTTCTACCAAGCGTTTGACTAACGTGAGACCGATGCCTAGTCCGCCTTGCGATCGCGCCAGTGCGCCCTCTACTTGCGTAAACATATCAAAAATTTTCGGCAGCATGTCGGCGGCAATGCCAATACCCGTATCTTTCACCGATACCACTACTTCTGCTGGCAGGCCAACTGCTTGTTCTGAGCGCTTGGCGCTGATTGTAATCGTGCCCCCCGATTCGCTGTACTTGCTGGCGTTGTTGATCAAATTGCTAAATACCTGAATCAGCCGCACCGCATCGGCGTATAGGTAAACGGGCGGCTGTGGCAGCGCCATCCTTAACTCGTGTCCAGCCGCTTCAACCACAGGCAGGCTGGTTTCAATGGCTTGCTCAATGATGGCCGCGAGTTCGACTTTTTCTTGAGAGAGTTCGAAGCTGCCTCGGCTGACGCGGCTCACGTCTAGCAAATCGTCAACTAGGCGCACCATTTGGGCAATCTGGCGATCCATCATGGCGCGAACCTGTTCTATCCTTTTGGGATTATCAGGCGATTGGCGCATAATTTTCAGACCGTTGCGAATCGGTGCCAGCGGATTGCGTAGCTCGTGCGCTAGCGTGGCCAAAAATTCGTCTTTACGCTGGTTAGCTTCTGATAGATCGCTCGCCATTTGGCGTAAGTTTTCCTCTAGCTGCCGCCGTTTGCTCATGTCCTGGCTAATCACGGCTAGGCCAGCCGGTTGCCCTTTGTCGTTTTTGATCACCGTAGCGCTGTATCTCATCCAAATTGGGTCGGCTGAGGTTAAGGGCTGCAACCGAACGTCGGTGGTGCCGGTGCCAGTGGCCCACACCAGGGGTAAGAACTTGTTGATCATGCGATCGCGATCTTCAGCAAAAAATAAATCGCCGAGGCTGATAGCGGTTTGTTCGAGGCGATCGCTCAGACCAATCTTGTTCTTTCCGGCTGGATTGATATAGAACAAATTGCCCTCGCCGTCGGACATGCTGATAAAATCCAGAGCGTTATTGGCCAGCCGAACAAAGTTGTTGCGATCTTTTTGAGCCTGCTTGAGTTCTTCGATATCCGTGCAGGTGCCGAACCACTGAGTAATCGCCCCAGACTCATCTCTCACGGGATGCCCCCGATTCAAAAACCAACGATACTCGCCTGTTTTAGACCGAAAGCGATACTCTACTTCGTAAGGGTCTCCCGTCAGCAGCGAATGATTCCAACGGTCTTGTGTCACTTCCACATCGTCTGGATGCAGTGACCCGATCCAGCTATAGCCCAGCGACTCTTCTGGGGTGGTGCCAAAATACTCATACCAGCGCCGATTGAAGTACTCGCAATAGCCATCGGGCCTGGTCGTCCACACCATTTGCGGCATAGTATCGGCAATCTGTTCAAACTGTTGCCGACTTTCACGCAGTCGATTTTCCTGCTCTCGTCTTTCGGTAACATCGCGAAACACCAGTACGCAGCCTAGTATCTCACCCAACCCGTCTCGAATCGGCGCGGCGCTATCGTCAATGGGCCGTTCTGTTCCATCTTTAGCGATTAGCAGCGTGTGGTTGGCGAGTCCGACAGTAATGCCTTCGGCAAGTGCCCGCTGTGCCGGATTCGCGACGCTTTGACGAGTATCTTCGCTGATAATGCGAAAAACTTCGTCCAACGGTTGCCCAATGGCTTCGCTGACTGGCCAACCGCTAAGCGATTCGGCCACCGGGTTCAGGTTAGTAATGACGCCCTGGTTATCGGTGGTAATGACGCCATCGCCAATGCTGGCTATGGTAGTTTTTAGCTGGTTTGTCTGTTGAGCAAGTAGCTCGGCAGCCTGAGTCCGGTTGTTGAAATACCGGCGTAAAAGCCAGACGTAGGCGATTAATGCAGCGATCGCCGACAGTCCAGAGAGTAGCCCAGTGGTCACCGCCGCCCGGTAGGTTCGCGCAGAGTCTTCAAATTCTATTTCGAGCTGCGATCGCGCCGCATCGACCATTTGGTCAACCACTACCGGCAGGGCCTCCATTTCTTGCTTGCCCTGGTTGCTAGAGACCACTCGCTGAGCTGCCTCAAACCCCTGGGTTCGCCGCAGGGCAATGGTTCTGTTAAGTTCGCTAAGCTGGGCATCTAGGCGGGCTTGAGCGGTTAGCAATCTGGCCTGCTGGTCGGGGCTGTCTTGCGTTAGCCGGTCTAACGTCGCTACCTCATCTGCAAGCGTAGCGACTGCGGTGTTATAAGGCTTTAAATACTCAGGATTGCCAGTGATAATAAATCCTCGCTGCCCAGTCTCAGCATCTTTAGCCAGCGATAGTAAATTGTTTATGCTATCGACCGTCTGCTGAGTCTGACTCAAGCGAGTGGCGTTCGTTTTAATTTGACGAACGTTATGAAATGCGAGGATAACATTCGTCGCAAACAAAACAATGACAATAGCCGCACCCGCTGTTATCAGCGCCGAAACCTGCGGGCGAATATCGCTCGTAAGAGGGCTTCTATTAGAAGGTGCGCTAAAACCCATGTTGCCCAATTCGTTCAATTGCCCTACGCAGCATATAGTACAGTAATACGCTAGCGGTAGCGGCTCTCTCTGTCTAAAGGTGTATCGCGCGATCGCCCCAACAAACCTGCCGCACCCCCTGCTAGCGCCAAATACGCCCACCCATTAGGTGCGCCTTCGGGAATAGAAACGGGCGATAACGGCTTGGGCGCTACTCGAAAATTAAGATCAGGATCGCGAACATCTAGGGGCAAATAATTACCAGCGGCATCATTCAGACCACTAAAGCCATTGTTAATCAGCGTCATCTTACTGTCGAAACCCACCGCCCCAATCACGTTGAAGGTTAGGGTAGCTAGCACAAAAGTACTGCTTTGATTGTTCTGAATCAGCTCAGGCGATAAAAGAGAGTGTTCCGATATCCTCACAAAACGACTGTAATAAGCGCTATACGGCAGATCTTTCTCAGTTACCTGCTTTATACTTTTTCCTTCCCCCCCTAAATCTAATTCGCGGCTAAAGCTAACGTTATTTAAGCTCAAGTATTTTGAGTCGTACAAAACGTTGGAGTCAAAAGAAAATACGGAAGGAAACAACGATTCTCCCAAGTCTGAAATGATCAGATCGGCTTGAAATTCGGAGCCTAAAGCTACCTCATGTAGAGCGGGAGACGATCCAAAATCACCAGATGGCCTCAGCCTTAACGTAACGGCAAACGCCGGGGTCGCTGCGCCAATCGCCCACGCAGCCGTAGCGATCGCAGACAACAAGCTGCTAATTATTTTTTTCATATTGATGAAAGATAGTTAAGAAAATGCGGAAAGAGAGCGCTAACGGAGGGCTTCGCTTGGGGAGATCTCAACCGGGGCAGATTGCGATCGCTCAAAAGATAATAAGGAACGAGGATTAAATAGTATACGATTTTATGATTGCTGCGGGCGAGCTACA
>QBMC01000129.1 GCA_003242035.1 Nodosilinea foveolarum
GAATTCATCCCATTCTAGTATCTGGAACGATGGATTTTATATAATCCTCGTTCCTAATTATCTGAAAAAGCTATTTCGCCTATCATTTCGCCTATCTATTACTCATACTTGTCTCAGCTTTGTCGGTTTTTTGAGACTTCTCTTGTTCTATCTCTCCATCCGACTGCTCTCGAAAGCACAACAGCGTCACAATTCCCGAAGCTACAATCAGGCCCACATTAATACCTAGCAGCGCAATTCCACCCCAGCCCCGGATTGGATCGTCAGAAAGAAACGCGATCGCCCCTGCCACCCCAGCCGGAACTAACGCCAAAGCTGCCACTACGCCCACCAGCGTATCCGTCTTTCCCTCAGTCAGCGCAATTACCCCTGCAATCCCAGCCGCGATCGCCGTTACCACGCTGTACCACCCCGGACTCACCCGCTCTTGCAACAGCGCCTTATTCAACAACTCGGCCTCCGGTGGTAAAACGTGAGTCGTCGTCAGTAGCCAGGTCGCCGACAGCGCCGCCGACAGCGCAATAGAAAGTCCTAGCACCGCCGTTACAGATCCCGCCAAAGCCAGCCTTGGCCGACGATTCACAGCCGCAAGAGAAACCAGCGCTAGCGGCGGGAAGGCAGGGGCAATCACCATTGAGCCAATCAGCACCGGAATAGAATTCGTCAGTAGCGCCACCGCCGACAGCACGCCAGCAGTCGCCATCAGCACGATGTAAGGAACATTGAATTTACTGAGTTCAAAAACCCGCTCCACAATGGCCGAGTCAACCGTTTTACGATGAGATGACATGCAAATAATAAACATATAACTCACTCACCATACAATTTATAAGTACAAGTGTCCTTGAAAATACGATATAGATAAGGCTTGTCAGCGATTGCAGCACTGGTTCATCTATAAAGTTTGTCTCTTCTTGAGACTCATCACCACCCAAGTGAGTCTATTCATAAGATTCAGCCTAGTCCCGTGAGACCCTATATCCACCACCCTCTATGAGGCCAAAAATGACTAGCAGTCCCTCAACTAATCAGCTAGAGCCATCAGCAGCCCTGCCTAAAGTTGTTCAATTTGGACGCGATATTTGCGGCGATCGCCCTCAATCCACCCAGCGCGAATGGCTGATCACAAACGGCATCGGCGGCTACGGCTGCGGTACGCTCTCAGGTATCCTCACCCGCTGCTACCATGGTCTTCTCGTAGCAACCCTAAAGCCACCCCTCGGTCGCACGCTACTACTGACTAAACTAGCCGAAACCGTTCAGTGTCAAGGCGTTTCCTATCCCTTAAACTGCGATTACTGGTCAGGCGGCACTACCACAGGCTACGGCGATCGCCACCTAGAAAGCTTTCGGCTAGAAGGCACCACCCCCGTTTGGTCATACGCCTGCGCTGATGCCCTCATCGAAAAACGAATCTGGATGCAGCCCGGTGAGAACACCACTTACATTCAGTACAAGCTATGCAGAGCCGCCCAGCCAGTGAGTCTTGCTATTAAAGCGATCGCTAACCATCGAGACCAGCACAGCGTCACCAGCCGCTCAGACCAATCCTGGCAAACCAGGTCTCACCCTAGAGGGCTAAAAATCGAGTCTTTCACGGGCGCAACCCCCTTTTATCTCCTTTGTAGCAAAGGTCAGCTCCGGCCCAACCACAAATGGTATCAGCACTACTTTCTCACCAAAGAGAAAGATCGCGGACTCACCCATCTAGACGACAACATTCATATTGCAACGCTCACAACCTCTCTTTCTCCGGGTCAATCTTTCATCATCGTCGCCAGCACTCAGCCCAGCCCTAACCTAAACGAACAAACAGCACTAGCAGATCGAGAACAATACGAAAAAGATCTCCTTCATCGGTCAAAAAATACCCAGTCAGCGCCTGCCCCCATCCAGCAATTAGTCCTCGCCGCCGACCAGTTCATCGTCAACCGCGCTACGCCCGACACCCCTAACGGCAAAACCATCATCGCTGGATACCCCTGGTTCGGCGACTGGGGCCGAGACACCATGATTGCCTTACCCGGTCTTACCCTCACCACTCATCGCCCAGAAATTGCGCGGCCCATACTGCGCACCTTCGCTCGTTACCTCAGCCAAGGAATGCTGCCGAACGCCTTTCCAGAAGCCAATGATATCCCCGGTTACAACACCGTGGACGCGATTCTCTGGTATTTCGAAGCTATCCGAGCCTATGTAGAAACAACAGAAGATATCGAACTTTTAGAAGAACTCTTTCCCGCTTTACAGGAAGTCATCAACTGGCATATTAAAGGTACTCGTTACAACATCAAGCTAGATGAGCGCGACGGTCTCATCTACGCCGGTCAACCGGGCGTTCAACTCACCTGGATGGACGCTAAAGTAGATAACTGGGTTGTCACTCCCCGCATTGGCAAACCGATAGAAATTAGCGCCCTCTGGCATAATGCGCTCAGGTGCATGGTTCAATTTTGCGATCGCCTCAACCAACCCAAATCCCCATACGCCGAACTCGCAAACCAAACAGCAACAGGATTTAAAAGATTCTGGAACGCAGAGCTAGGCTACTGTTACGATCTACTAGACGGCCCTAACGAAGACGATCCAGCGCTAAGACCCAACCAGCTTTTCGCCGTTTCCTTAGCCTACGCGCCTCCTCTCTCAAAACAGCAACAACAGGCAATTGTTGATACCTGCGCAGCGCACTTACTCACCTCTCATGGGGTGCGATCGCTCTCCCCCAACCACCCAGACTACGTTGGCAAATATCAGGGCGATCGCACCCAGCGAGACGGAGCCTATCATCAGGGCACCGTCTGGAGCTGGCTCATCGGTCCCTTCGTCCAAGCCCATCTCAAAGTCTACGAGAATCCAGAACTCTCTCGAACCTTTCTAACGCCTTTACTCGACCATGTGCAGTCAGGCTGTGTCGGCACCCTCAGCGAGATCTTTGACGGTGAGGCCCCCTTTCCACCCCAAGGAGCCTTTGCCCAGGCTTGGTCAGTGGCCGAAGTTCTACGTCTGTGGCATTTGACCAAAGAGACCAAAGCCATAGAAGAGCAATAAGTTAGATCTTTCTTCGGATAGACGGCAGCGAAGTAATCACAGAACAGAATGATTAGGAAAATACACGTACGAGGATGCTCGCAAGGACACTTTCTCTAGGATGTCTTTGTTCGTCTATCTTTGAACCAAACAACAATGCAGACACTAGCCCCAGAGACTCACTCAAAATCTCTTGCCGAAAACAAAAATCTTAAAGGCGAACGTCAGAAGCCTGAAATAATGCCAGATCCCGATCCAAACCCAACCCCCGACCCGAATCCCGATCCAGCGCCGATTCCAACGCCCGACCCCAATCCTAATCCCATGCCCTCACCCGATCCAGCGCCGATTCCATATCCCGATCCGACCGCACCCCCAGCGCCTAGCCCTAATCCAGAAATTCCCCCAGTGATGAGACAGGTTATATAAACTTACACGGCAAAATTCTGCCGTCGGCCCAACACAATCGGCTCGCCTTCCTTCGGGAAAAAACGCACTCGCTCGCAGTCCAAACGCACGCTCACCCGATCTCCCACCGCCAGCCGCTGACTCGCCGCCGTCCGCACCTGCAAAACCTGATCGGACGGCATCAGCAAAGCATACTGATATTCTCGGCCTAGAAACTGCCGCGCCTGTACGAGGCAATCGCCCTGCTCATCTGCCGTCAGCTTCAGATCCTCTTGCCCCACCATCAAATCGCCCTCGCCCGGAATACCCCGCGCTCTGCCTAGCACCGTATCCCAGCGATCGCCACTCTTCACCGCTGTCACAAAATTTGCCTGCGTCACAAACTCAGCCACAAACCGCGAAGCCGGATGCTGATAAATTTCCTCTGGCTGATCTAGCTGCACTAGCCGCCCTTCATTCATCACCGCTACTTTATCGGCGATCGCCAGCGCCTCTTCCTGATCGTGCGTCACAAAAATCCCAGACGCCCCAATATTCTTCAAAATATCGCGCACTTCCTGCCGTAAATACAGCCGCACCTGCACATCCAAATTGCTAAAGGGTTCGTCCAGCAAAATCAGCGGTGGCCGAGGAGCCAACGCCCTAGCCAATGCCACCCGCTGCTGCTGCCCACCCGAAAGCTCATGCGGATAGCGCCGAGCCATTTTAGCCAAGCCGACTAGGGCGATCGCCTCACCCATCAAAGACTTAATCTGCTGCTTCGGCAACTCTCCTCTGCGGCAAAGCTGCTTCAGCCCAAACGACACATTTTCAGCCACATTTAAATGCGGAAACAGCGCATAGTCCTGAAACACCACCCCCACCCGTCGTCGCTCCGGCGGCACCCACTGCCCACCGCCACAAATCGTCTGCCCAGCCAGCTCAATCTCCCCCGACTCTGGCCGCTCAAACCCAGCCACCAACCTCAGCAGCGTCGTTTTCCCACAGCCAGACGGCCCCAACAATCCCAGCAAATCGCCCTTATTCAGCGAAAAACTAACGTCATCAACTGCCAGCGTCGCCGCCCCAAATCGTTTAGTAACATTTCGACAACAAAGAACAGGATCTACAGACGTCATAGCAGGAACTAACTCAAAAAGCCTTTAAACAAGAATTATTCATCCTTAATAGGACTGACACATCGACCCAAACAAAGCAATAAATAAGCCACTCAAAAAACAACCATCTATTGCATATCAGTTTCAACAAAGCCCTCCCTACTATAAGCTACCAGTCCCTAGATTCACGTCCAATTACACCCCGCCTCACCAGCACTCAGAGGCGCAGCCAAACCACGCCCCACTCATCACTCATAATTCATCACTCATCACTCCCTACTTCCACCCCACCCGATCCACAATCTCATTCACCACCGGATTATTCCGCCCATAAGACGCCACATTCGTCTGATCGACCTTAAAGTCACCTAGCTCAGCGACCACCGGATCGAGCGCAACGCCCTCTATCACCGGGTACTCGTTATTACCATCGGCAAAGACTTTCTGCACCTCAGGCGTAACCAAAAACTCCATAAAAGCAATCCCATTTTCAGGATGCGGCGCTCCCTTCACCAAACCCACGCCGCTAATGTTGATGTGCGTTCCTCTATCTGCCTGATTGGGAAAAAAGACAGCCGTGTTCTCAATCTCCTTTGCCTCCTCCGTGTCCTTTTTCATCCGCGCCCAGTAATAGTGATTCACAATCGCCACATCGCAAAGCCCTGACGCAACTGCCTTAATTTGATCCACATCGCCCCCTTCCGGTTGCCGCGCAAAATTCGCTACTAGCCCTTTCGCCCAAGCCTCCGTCGCCTCAGGGCCGATAGACTCCACCATCGACCCCAGCAAAGACTGGTTATAGACATTGCTAGAGCTGCGCACACACACCTGACCCTTCCACTTCGGATCAGCCAAATCCTCATAGGTCGAAAGCGCTTCCGGCTTTACCTTGTCCTGGTTGTATACCAGCACCCGCGCCCGCGTCGTCAAGCCAAACCATTGACCGCTCGGTTCTCTCAAACTCTCAGGCACCGCTGCATTCAGCACCTCACTGTCCACCGGCTGAAGAATCCCCGCCTCCTGCGCTCGCCACAGTCGGCCCGCATCTACGGCCACAAACACATCCGCCGGAGTCTGCTCGCCCTCATTCACAATCCGCTCAATCAGCTCATCCGGCTTCCCTTCGATGATGTTCACCGCAATACCCGTTTCGGCCTCAAATTCGTCGTAAAGCAGCTCGTCTACATCGTAATGACGCGCCGAATATACGTTGACGACTTTTTCATCGCCCGAACCGCCCTGGCAGGCAGAGACTCCCATCAAAAGAAATAGAGAAAGTCCCCATAGCTGCCGTCTAATTGCTTTCATAATTATGGTCAAAAGGTGAAACTACTATTGATAATAACTACCATTAAAGCGAGCCATATTTCAATGAAAAGCGTTGATTCGAGCCGCTAATTCTGTAACTTCTTTATCATTGCGACTAGCCCTAACCACAAAAGCGACAATCTGCCCGTAGCCTAAGACCCTAAAAAGCAGACAAAAACCCTCTAGAATGGGTGGGATTTATTCAGTTTGGTGTTCTATGCCTCGTCGAAACGACCTCCAAAAGATAATGCTGATTGGCTCCGGCCCTATCGTGATTGGCCAAGCCTGCGAGTTTGACTATTCTGGCACCCAAGCCTGCAAAGCATTGAGGGAGGAAGGGTACGAGGTTGTCCTGGTTAATTCCAACCCAGCGACAATCATGACCGATCCAGATATCGCCGATCGCACCTACATAGAACCGCTGACCGCTCCGCTGCTAGAGCAGATTATTGAAAAAGAGCGCCCCGACGCCCTGCTGCCAACCATGGGCGGCCAAACCGCGCTTAATCTAGCGGTAGAGTTAGCCAAAAGCGGCGCGCTCGAAAAGTATGGCGTAGAACTCATTGGCGCAAAGCTAGAGGCCATTGAAAAAGCTGAAGACCGCAAGCTTTTTAAAGAAGCCATGATTAAGATTGGCGTCGGCGTCTGTCCTTCTGGACTGGCCGAAACCATGGCAGAAGCCAAAATTATCGGCGAAGAAATTGGCTCCTACCCGCTGATCATCCGTCCCGCCTTCACTATGGGCGGCAGCGGCGGCGGCATCGCCTACAACCAGGAAGAATTCGAAACCATCTCGCGCTCTGGACTAGACGCCAGCCCCGTTTCTCAAATCCTAATCGAGCAATCGCTGATCGGCTGGAAAGAGTACGAGCTGGAGGTCATGCGCGATTTAGCAGACAACGTTGTCATCATTTGCTCCATCGAAAACATCGACCCCATGGGCGTCCACACGGGCGACTCCATCACGGTTGCCCCCGCTCAAACCCTCACCGACAAAGAATATCAGCGCCTTCGCGATGCCTCTATTAAAATCATCCGTGAAATCGGCGTAGAAACTGGCGGCTCTAACATTCAGTTTTCCGTTAACCCCGAAAATGGCGACGTTATCGTTATTGAGATGAACCCTCGGGTTTCTCGTAGCTCTGCCCTTGCTTCTAAAGCCACCGGCTTCCCCATCGCTAAATTTGCCGCTAAGCTCGCCGTCGGCTACCGTCTCAACGAAATCACCAACGACATCACCCAAAAGACGCCCGCGAGCTTCGAGCCAACCATCGACTACGTGGTGACAAAAGTGCCGCGATTCGCCTTCGAGAAATTCCCCGGTTCCTCATCGACTCTTACTACTCAAATGAAGTCGGTCGGCGAAGCGATGGCGATTGGTCGCACCTTTACCGAGTCCTTTCAGAAGGCACTGCGATCGCTCGAAATCGGCAGAGCAGGCTGGGGCTGCGACGGCCCCGAAAAGTTACCTACCATTTCCCAGGTCAGCGCCAACCTCCGCCGCCCCCATCCCGAGCGCATCTTTGACATCCGCCACGCCATGCAGCTCGGCCTCACCGTCGAAGAAATCTACGATCTCACCGCCATCGACCCCTGGTTTTTAGACAAGCTCAAATCGCTGCTCGTGGTCGAAAAGTTCATCAAGCGCACGCCGCTCAAGGACATTACTCAGGCGCAAATGCTGGCGATTAAAAAAGAAGGGTTTAGCGATCGCCAAATCGCCTTTGCTACCAAAACTAACGAAGACCAAGTCCGCGACTATCGTAAGTCCCTCAGCGTCATTCCTGTTTACAAAATGGTAGACACCTGTGCCGCCGAGTTCGAATCCAACACGCCCTACTACTACTCCACCTACGAAGAAGAGAGCGAAGTCCTCCCCTCCGACCGCCGCAAAGTCATGATTCTTGGCGGTGGCCCCAACCGTATCGGCCAGGGCATCGAGTTTGACTACTGCTGCTGCCACGCCTCCTTCGCCCTGCAAGCCGACGACTATGAAACCATCATGGTCAACTCCAACCCTGAGACGGTATCGACTGATTACGATACGAGCGATCGCCTCTACTTCGAACCCCTTACCAAAGAAGACGTTCTCAACATCATCGAAGCCGAAAACCCCGACGGCGTGATCGTCCAATTCGGCGGTCAAACCCCGCTCAAGCTCGCCGTTCCCCTTCAGCAATACTTGGAAAAAGCTGCTGAAGACCCCGACTCTCCCATCAAAACTAAAATCTGGGGCACCTCCCCCGACGCCATCGACGCCGCCGAAGACCGCGAACGCTTCGAGCAAATACTCCGCGAGCTAGACATTCGCCAGCCCCCCAACGGCATCGCCCGCAGCTACGACGAATCACTCGCGATCGCCCAAAAAATCAGCTACCCCGTCGTCGTCCGTCCCAGCTACGTCCTCGGGGGCCGCGCCATGGAAATCGTCTACTCCGACACCGCCCTCAAGCGCTACATGACCACCGCCGTCCAGGTCGATCCCGACCAGCCCATCCTAATCGACAAATTCCTCCAAAACGCCGTTGAAGTAGACGTAGACGCCATTTGCGACCATACCGGTCACACGGTCATCGGCGGCATCATGGAACACATCGAGCAAGCAGGCATTCACTCCGGCGACTCCGCCTGCTCCCTTCCCACCGTCAACCTCTCCGAAGCCGCCCTAGCCACCATCCGCGACTGGACGTTCAAGCTAGCCAAACGGCTCAAAGTCATTGGCCTGATGAACATTCAGTACGCCATTCAAGGCGACAAAGTTTTCATCATCGAAGCCAATCCCCGCGCCTCGCGCACCGTCCCCTTCGTCTCCAAAGCCACGGGCGCTCGCCTAGCTCAAATCGCCGTCCGCGTCATGTCCGGCAAAACCCTCAAAGAACTCGGCTTCACTAAAGAAATCATCCCCAGCCACGTCTCCGTCAAAGAAGCCGTGCTCCCCTTCAATAAATTTCCCGGCACCGATATTCTGCTCGGCCCCGAAATGCGCTCCACCGGGGAAGTCATGGGTATCGACACCAGCTTTGGTCAGGCTTACGCCAAAGCCGAACTCGCCGCCTCCCAAGCCCTCCCCCAGTCTGGCATGGTCTTCATTTCCGTTAACGACCGAGACAAGCCCGATGTCGTCCCTATCGCTCAGGGCTTCGCCGACTTTGGCTTCAGCATTTTAGCCACCAGCGGCACCTACGACACCCTAAAAGCAGCCGGTATTCCCGTAGAGCGCACGCTCAAAATCCACGAAGGCCGTCCTCACGTCGGCGATGCCCTCAAAAACGACCTGATTCAGCTCATCATCAACTCACCCATCGGTGAAACCGCCCAGGTAGACGACCGCATCATCCGCCGCACCGCCCTAGAACACAAAATCCCCACCGTCACCACCATTGCCGGAGCTAAAGCCACCCTATCCGCTATCCAGTCACTCAAAGACAACCAAATCACCGTAAAAGCGCTGCAAGACTATCTCGCCTAGCCTAATCAGCTCCATAAAAAAATCCCCGCAGCTTAGCAAACTACGGGGAAAAGTGAACCTACTCAAAATTGGAAAAACGCTATTCACTAGGAACCGCCATCACAGCCTAGAAAAGCCTCTGAGGTTTCATCAAAGACAAAAGCCTTCGAGTCAAAGACAAAGAAAAACAGAATGGCTGCCAGAGAACAAACACCGAAAGCAAACGCAAACAGGACTAGCAGAGACTTATCTAAACAAAAAGCAAAACGATTCATCAACTTCACCAAGCTACGGGTATTGTGTCATGGGTCGATTCACTTTCCGTAAATCTGCTGCTGTTTTGAGGTAACCAGTTGCATGACGGTCTTATTCCTGTTGTATTCACTGATGCCTTAAAGTGGAAAGCCCTGCTACAGGGACTTTACGAAAAGAGGAAGAATATAGCAGAAAGTACAAAGCTAAGAAAAAGCAGCCGCCTCAAAAAGCAAAATCCTCAGCCGGGAAAGCCAGCTAGCCAATTAGCTGGCCAATTCATTGGGTAAACGACTTCCCATACCGCGCCGCAATCACCTCATTCACCCAGCAATAGCAACGCGCCTGTTGCGTAAAGTCTTCCACAAACGATAGAAAGTAGTCTAAAAAGAGTACTGAACACCCCCCGCTAGCACAACGCCCTCATTGTCATCAAATAAGTCTTGAACTCTAAGATAAACACCTGGCCCCTTCGCCACGCCCGTACCCACAGAGTCCATCATTTTCTCACCGTTCTCATCCAGCATAAAGTCGTTCACTGCGACTTCAACCGCATTGCCATTCGCATCCGTCACCATTTCCGTCAGCATATTCCCACTCGCATCGCGAACCGCTTCCGTTCGATAAATCGGCATTACATTCCCAGACTCGTCATAGCGAAAAGCATCGCGCTTCACTTCTCCAAACAGATGAAACGCCACCTCCGCTCGCCAGCCCGTGTCAACGCCATCACTGTCGGTACGACCAATTACCGTATCTTGCGCAAATAGCTCCGCTCGCACCGTATTCGCCGCCGTCGTCCAGGGCGTATTCCCAAAGTTCAGCACCGAGCCAAGCGCTATTTCTCCGCGCACTGCCGAGAAGTTAGCGTAGCTATCCGTATCGGTATCCGAACGCTGATCGAGTTCAATCATGTCCCCTGCAATCTCTTCTACAGTCTCTTCGATTAGCGGCGCAGATTCTTCCTCTTCACCCCGCTCAATCGTAGATGATCGCCCAATTTCCTCTTCATTTCGATTAAGACTCTCGCTATCTTGCGCCTCAAATCGAGCATTCGACAGCTCACCATTTTCATTAATATCAAAGAAAGCCACCCCAGAGCGCCGGGACGTTTCCGTCACCCGCCTCAGCACCTCATCTCGCTGCGTCAGCGGCGTCGAAAACCGAGTCACCTCCTGAATCCTACGAATTTGATCCGTCGCCTGCTCCAACGTTTGAATCGAACGGCTCACGCTGTCTTCCTGGTTACCAATTCCCGCCGTCAGTCCCCCGTTTAGATAAAAGCCGAGCGATCGCGTAGCACTCTTCAATACGGGTGGCTGGCCCACTTTCCCTTCCGAAAGCGTTTGAGGCAAAAACTCATTACCAACCCGCGCATCCGCCTCAGTCGGCACCGTCACATCCACCGTCGGCACCCGCAATCCGCCAACCGTCTCTGCGTAAACCCCTCGAATACCATTAAACGCACCGGTCGAGGCGTTAGGCTTCGCCAGCGTATCTTCCACCGCGTACACTTCAGCCATTTCCTGCGCAAAGTTTTCCGGCTGCTGGTCAGCCGAGATAACGGTAAAACCACCCTCGTCAATCACGTAGCCGTCAGCACCTTGGCTCACCGTATAGGTCCGCCCCAACGTTAAATTTTGCCCTGCCTGCTGCGGCACCAATGCATAGATAATTCGCCGTACCTCACCCGCTGGCAGCTCAATCTCGTTTTGAGCATAGCCGCTGCCGTTCCACTGCGGTACAAACACCACGTTGCCCGCAAGATCTGCTAGCAGCAGGCCACCCACATTATCTGTATAAGCAGAATCACCGCGACCCACCTTAGCAGGATCTGGCGGCAAAATAGCAATTCCAGACTCTGAAGAAATATCAATAATGCCGTTAACAGAAGAGATCGACTCACCCCTAACTAACGCTGCGGGGACATTGGGCACGTAGCCAACTACTCGCTGATTTGTAAACAGACCGGCAGGCTCTAGCAGCCTATTGCCATCAGGCGATACCACTTCATTGCCAAAGGCATCTCTTGCCACCCGATGCGTCCGAGTCAAGTACTGAGTCACCCCCAACGTTCCGGTAATGCCAGCCTCGTTATCCCCCACAAACGGATTAAAGTTCAAGTTACCGTTGAGCAAAGTCGGCGGCACTTGAGGGTTACCAATCAAAGGCTTGAGCTGACCCGTCGCCGTAATGCCGTCACTACCCAACCGAAACTGACTCTCATGGGTATAGCGGCTGTAGATTAGCTGCTCATCGCTTTCTGTTCGTACGCCGCTCGCATGTCCTAGCCAGGGGCCAACCGCATCGGGTAAACTAACCTCTCCAAAGTCTCTAAACTCTGCAACGACTTCATCAAACTGCACCACCTCAGTTGTTGTCTCAGACTCAAGCGTCACTATTTCTTCTCGAATCTCAGGAGCTAGCGGTGTCTCGGTCACCTCACTTTCATCGTCAACAGTCGTTTTAATCTCTACCGTATCGATATTGCCTACACCATCAGAAATTTGAACATATTCACCATCGTCGAAGTCCAAATCGCCGCCGTCTTGCAGATCTTCGACCACAAATTCGCCGTCTTGCGAGAAGTAAATAGCCGACTCTCTAGGCTCCCCGCCGTCTTCTCGAATATTAAGCACTCTTAGCTCGACAACATCGTTTGCGCCGAACCTTACCGTCGTACTGTCTGCGGTCGGCAGCACTCGGTTATTGGGGCCAACGGTTATTCTGTCGCCCCGCACGTAAATAGTCTCTTGACTCAGTAGCTCACCGTTTGGGCCAAAAACCGTTGTCTGAATACCTTCACCAAAGCTGTGGTCGCCCGCGCGATAGCGCACGTCAAACTGCGTCTCTAGCTCTAAAGAATCTGAAGTAAAGGTGTACTCACTCCCACCCGCGTCTCGCTTCAAAAGCGTAGTCAACGACTCCTCAATATAGTCCACATTAGGCGTTAGCTCAATCGTATTAGGGGCCTGTCGGCTTTTATCAACTTCCTGAGGCCGACCTTCTTGTAGGTTTCTAGGCAGCCGACTAGGTAGAGGAATATTAGACTCGTTTTTCAGGGGGCCGGTTCGAAAGTCAAACGCATTGTTATCCAGGCGAACCTCGCCGTTATCAACCGTTAGTCTGCCGTCGCCACCGCCTTCTGTGACTGACTGCGCGATCGCCGTCTGGCTGCAAACCCCCCATCCACCAGATGCCACCAAAACAGCCATCAGCCTACCGACAAAAAACACTGTTGTTGAACGCGACCAGTGCCAACTTAGCTTTGAATTAGCTTTAGAGACAGAGAGGTTGGATAGAAGGATTACGAATGTCATGTTCTCAGGTTCTTTAGAATGCTTCAACGAGGTACTGCTTCTTTTAGAAATCAACGAAGTGAAAATTATTTCTTATCAGCAATATTACTGAATGTGACATGAAGGCTGCATCCATACATAGATGAATGCACATACTTAAAAAGCTAAGAAAACGCTTCTAAAGCGCTTATTTTCGGGGTATATGCTGAAAATAAGCGCTTTAGCCCTAACTGAATCTTCACGATATCATTATTTATTAATTTACTTTGGGTAATAAATTACACCTTTTGACTCTAGAGACCTGCTTAAAAAGTAATAGCCTTGCTCGCCGAAAGACATACAGTCTGCAAAAAAGCAAGCAGCAAGGGTAGAGACACAGGGCAAACGCATACTCAATCGAGTAGCACTTGAATGAGGAAATTGTTGTTCCA